>CALVQQ010000018.1 GCA_944358255.1 uncultured Bacilli bacterium
GTAACTGTTCCTGGTTTTGCAAGAACTTGTCCTCTTTCAACATCTTCACGGTTAATTCCACGAAGTAATACACCTGCATTATCTCCTGCTTCAGCATATTCAAGTTGTTTTCTGAACATTTCGATTCCTGTAACAACTGATTTTTGTGTTGGTTTAATTCCAACGATTTCAACTTCTTCGTTTAGATTTAGTCTTCCTCTTTCAACACGACCAGTAACAACTGTTCCACGTCCTGTGATTGTGAAAACGTCTTCTATACTCATTAAGAATGGTTTGTCAGTATCTCTTTGTGGAGTTTCAATCCAAGTGTCAACTGCAGCCATTAATTCTTTTATAGATTTTTCAGCTTCAGGATCTCCTTCTAATGCTTTTAATGCACTACCTCTTATAATTGGAGTGTTGTCTCCATCAAATTCATATTCAGTAAGTAAGTCTCTTACTTCCATTTCTACTAAATCTAGTAATTCTGGATCATCTACCATATCACATTTGTTGATGAAAACTACCATTCTTGGTACACCAACTTGACGTGATAATAAGATGTGCTCTCTTGTTTGAGGCATAGGTCCATCTGTTGCACTAACAACTAGAATTGCTCCGTCCATTTGTGCAGCACCTGTAATCATGTTTTTTACATAGTCTGCGTGTCCTGGACAGTCAACGTGAGCATAATGTCTATTTTCAGTCTCATACTCAACGTGAGCAGTATTAATAGTTATACCTCTTTCCCTTTCTTCTGGTGCTTTATCGATATCAGCATAATCAACGAAATCACCAAAATATTTTGTAATTGCAGCTGTTAATGTTGTTTTACCATGGTCAACGTGTCCAATAGTACCAATATTAACATGTGGTTTTGAACGATCAAATTTTTCTCTTGCCATTTTTTAATTTCCTCCTTTTTTTAATTACATATATAATTTTATCTAATACTTCTAATTTTTGCAAGTATTATTATCATTTTTTTGATTACTGAACACTATTTCTTTTTATAATTTCTTCAGCAATATTTTTTGGTACTTCTTCGTAATGATCAAATATCATTTGGTGAGTACCTCTACCTTGTGTATTACTTCTTAAACTTGTTGCATATCCGAACATTTCTGAAAGTGGAACCATTGCTCTTATTTCTAAATCACGGCCTCTGCTTTCATTTCCAAGTGGTCTACCTCTTCTGCTTGTAAGGTCTCCCATTACTGTTCCCATGAATTCTTCTGGAACAACTACACTTACGTTCATTATTGGTTCTAGTAGTACTGGTTTACATTTGTTTTTAGCTTCTTTAAGTGCCATGCTAGCGGCTATTTTAAATGCCATTTCTGATGAGTCGACGTCATGGTATGATCCATCAAATAATGTACATTTAACGTCTATCATAGGATATCCTGCTAATAGACCTCCTTGAAGCGCTTCTTGTAAACCTTTATCTACAACTCCTATGTATTCTCTAGGTACAACTCCACCTACAACCTCATCAACAAATTCGTAACCTTTGTCTTTGTTTGGTTCAAATTTAACCCAAACATGTCCGTATTGTCCACGTCCACCTGATTGTTTGATGTATTTTCCTTCACATTCTCCAGCTTGTGTTAATGTTTCTCTGTATGCAACTTGTGGTTTACCAATGTTTGCTTCTACATCAAATTCTCTTCTCATTCTATCAACTAATACTTCTAGATGTAGTTCTCCCATTCCAGCTATCAATGTTTGACCAGTTTCATGGTCTGTACTAGCTTTAAATGATGGGTCTTCTTTTGCTAATTTTTGTAATGCAATTCCCATTTTTTCTTGGTCATTTTTACTTTTTGGTTCAATTGCTAATTGAATAACAGGTTCAGGGAATTCCATTTTTTCTAGAATTACTTGATTATTTTCAGCACATAATGTGTCTCCTGTTGTTGTATCTTTTAATCCTACTGCAGCAGCAATTTCTCCTGCATATACTTCGCTAATTTCTTTTCTTTGGTTAGCATGCATTTGTAAAATACGTCCAATTCTTTCTTTTTCTCCTTTTGTAGAATTCATTACGTAACTTCCACTTTTTAATGTACCAGAATATACTCTAAAGAAAGTTAGGTTTCCTACAAATGGGTCGTTCATTACTTTAAATGCTAATGCACTAAATGGTTCAGAGTCACTTGCTTTTCTTTCGATTGGATTGCCTTTCATATCTTCACCTTTAATTGCTTCAATATCAGTAGGTGCTGGTAAATAATCAAGTACTGCATCTAAAGCTAATTTCACACCCATATTTCCCTTTGCTGTTCCACATAAAATAGGATGAAATTTGACTGATAAAACCCCTTCTCTTATTGCTTTTTTTAATAATTCAATAGGAATTTCTTTCCCTTCTAAATAATTTTCCATTAATTCATCATCAAAGTCTGCAACAGTTTCTATAAGTTCATTTCTTTTTTCCATTACTATGTCTTTTAAATCTTCTGGTATTTCTATTTCTTCTGGTTCTTCGTGTTGTTCCCCATTGTATTTATAAGCTTTTAAAGAAACTAAATCAACTATACCATTAAAAGTTTCAGAAGCCCCAATTGGATACTGAATTGCAGCAGATGAATTATTTAATCTTTCTCTAACACTTTTTATGCAAAATTCAAAATTAGCTCCAACAATATCCATTTTGTTTGCAAATATCATTCTTGGAACTTTCCATTCGTTTGCTTGTCTCCAAACTTGCTCAGTTTGTGTTTCAACACCTCTTTGAGCATCTAGTAGTGCTATTGCTCCATCTAGTACTCTTAATGAACGCGCTACTTCTATTGTGAAGTCTACGTGCCCTGGTGTATCTATTATATTTAATCTATAACCTTTCCAATGCGCTGTAGTAGCTGCACTTGTAATAGTTATACCTCTCTCTTTTTCTTGTTCCATCCAGTCCATTTGAGATTCACCATCGTGAGTTTCTCCAATTTTATGTGTAATTCCTGTATGGAAAAGAACACGTTCAGTAAATGTAGTTTTTCCGGCATCAATATGTGCCATTATTCCTATATTACGAAGTTTGTCTAACGATACGTCACGCGCCATATATTTTCTCCCTTCTTACCATCTATAATGAGCATATGCTTTGTTAGCTTCTGCCATCTTATGAGTATCTTCACGTTTTTTAACTGCTCCACCTACTCCGTTTGAAGCATCAATTATTTCATCAGCAAGGTTTTCTGCCATTCCTTTGCCATTTCTATTTTTTGCATATTGCACTAACCAACGTAATGTTAATGCTTGTTGTCTTTCTTTTCTTACTTCAACTGGTACTTGATAGTTACCTCCACCAATACGTCTACTTTTTATTTCTAGTGATGGTTTTATATTTTCAAATGCAAGTTCAAATACTTCCATTGGATCTTTACCAGTTTTTTCTTTTACAATATTAAATGCATCGTATAATATTGTTTGCGCTGTTCCTTTTTTACCACCTATCATAATTCTATTTATTAGTTTTGTAACTACTTTTGAATTATAGATTGGATCTGGTAATACTTCTCTTATTTCTGCTCTTTTTTTACGCATTGTAATTCTCCTTTCTATTAATTACTTTTTGGTTTTTTAGTTCCGTATTTACTTCTACCTTGTCTTCTTGCATCAATACCAGCTGTATCTAATGTTCCACGTACAATGTGATAACGTACTCCGATTAGGTCTTTTACACGACCACCTCTAATTAGTACTACACTGTGCTCTTGTAAATTGTGTCCTTCTCCTGGAATGTAGCATGTTACTTCGTAGTTATTACTTAATTTAACACGTGCATATTTTCTAAGTGCTGAGTTTGGTTTTTTTGGTGTTTTTGTTCCTACACGTGTACATACTCCACGTTTTTGTGGTGAAGCATAATTTGTTCTTTTTCTATCTTTAGTATTAAATCCCATTCCTAATACTGGACTTTTACTTTTTCTTACTTTTTGTCCTCTTTTCTTTCTAACTAATTGGTTAATTGTAGGCATATAATTTCTCCTTTCTTATACACACATCCTGGTGTATCATATTTTGTGTTTTTATTAGGTTTTCTTGCGAAAACCCAAATCAAAATAATCATACTACATTAATTATATTCAGTCAAGCATTTTTTTGATCACTTTTTTTTAATTGACATAAAAAAAGAACGTAGAATTTAAAATTAAGTTTAACTTTTTAATTTGCTTATAATGTTTTTTGTTATTGTTACAAATATTTTACCTTTTGTAGTTCTCTAGTTGATATCTTTTTTTCTACAAGTTTAATTGCATATTCTAAACTTATAAGCATATTTTCTAATTCTTTTTTTCTTTTACTATCTTTAACTTTGCAGTACTTTAATCCTAAAATTCTTTCTCTAAATTTTAGTTCAAATAAAACACTTTTATAATTCATTCTAACACCTCTACTTCTTCATTGGTATTTGAATTTTCGTTATATTCTCTTTTTAATTTCTGCATTTCGCTTCTTATATGTATTATTCTTCTTTTTATTTCTAACTGTGCTTGTTCATCTTTTGTTCTTTTATAACTAGTTTCTAAAAGTCGTTTTTCAGTTACTAGCATACTCATTTTGCTATCAAATGATGATTTTTCCATAATACCTCCCCATTTATATTTTAATCGATCTTCTTTTTGTGGTACCATATTATATCACACTAAACTTATTTTCTCAAGTTTTCACTGACTAGTTCTAATGGTACAGTAAGTTGTTTTATTCTTTCTATTATTCTTCTCGCTTTTATTTTATCAGTGCTAGTTGTAGTCGTTTTAAGGTGCTCTTCTAATTCTTCTAAATTTAGATTTGATGTGAAAAATGTTGGTAGCCCATTATCCATTCTATATTGCAAAATTGTCCCTAATATTTCGTCTCTAGCCCATGCTGTATTATTTTCTGCACCTATATCGTCTAATAATAATACATCACATTCTGTAATTTCTTTTAGTCTTTCTTCGTAATTTGTTTTAAATCCTTCTTTTAGTGTTTTAAGTAGACTTGGATAGTATACGCTTATGCATATTACTCCTTCTTTTCCTAATTCGTTTAATAATGCGTTTATTATGTAACTTTTCCCACTGCCAAATGATCCATATAAGTATAGACCTTTTATTTTTTCTCCATTTTTATATGAATCTATAAATTTTTTTGCGTATTTTATTACTTCTATTCTTCTTTTGTCATTTAAATATAAATCTTTCATTTTTGCTTCTCTTAAAAATTTGGGTGTTTCAAAAAATGTAACTGTATTTTTTATTTTAGATAGTTCTTTTTGATATTTGCATGGAATGTATGAAAATACAAGTCCGTTATTTTGTTTTTCTGGATAGCTTACATAGCCAGTTACTCTGTTTTTGCAATGGCTAATTCCTTTACATCCGCTGCAATTATTAAGTTCACTAACTGTGTTTTCTAATTTTGTAGTGTATTTTATTAATGTTTCTTCATCTACATCTAGCCTGTTTACTAATTTAACAAATTTTTCGTCTTTTAATGCTAGCATAAAACTTTTTCTTAATGTTAGTGTTAAATCTTTCTTTTTGTATTTGTTCATCTCACTTATTTTTTGCATTATTTAAACTCCTTTAATAGTTCTTCTAATTCCTTTTTTTCTTCTTCGCTCACTTCTTCTTTTTCTATCTCTTTGTTAAACCAAACTGGTGTTTTTTCTATTGTTTTTTTGCTTTTTGTTTTTTTCTTATGTTCTTTTTCTGCAAAGTCCATAGCTTCACTTGCAGTTTCTACTCCACTTCGTTTCCATTGTCCTGCGATTGTGTCTACATATGCTTTTACTAGTTTGTTGTTATTGGTTTTAAGTACATAATCTATTAGTACATTTACTACTGCTGGATTTAGTTTTAAGTCAACTAGCAAGTTTTCTAGTATGCTCATATCTCTGTCAGTTGGTCTAGCACCTTTATATTTTGCTCTTAAAAATTGGTAAGGGCTTGTGTTTTCAAATACTCTTATTAACCTGCTTCTATTTGTATTATCTGTTTTGTTGCTTTTTAAGTATTCAGGTTGGCTTTTGAATATTAGACTTGGTAATCTATTGCCATTATTAAATTGATAGTATTTTCTTACATTTTTTCTTAGTGTTTCTTTTTCTATGCATCCTTTTTCATTTAATGCTGTTTTTATTAAGTCTGCCATTGTTAGTGGGTCTAATTCGTATAAAAATCCTAAATTGATTATTAATTCTTTCATGCTTTTGTTTAAACATTTGCTGTTAAATATGCTTTTTGGTATGCTTTTAATTATTACGTCAAAATCAAAATCTAGTTCGTAATTTAGTTTCAATGTTTCTTTTTTAATTATATTTTCTTCTATTTCAAGTGGTGTAAAACATTCACTTTTAAAACACATGTCAAATGGAGCTGTTATGTCTGTGTAGTTTTTTAAATCCATTTTTGGAACTTTAAAATAATTTATTAGTCTGTTGTATTCTTCTTTTCCTATGTTGTTGAATAGTACCATGTTAAATATTGGGTGGTTAAAAAATTCATTTGGGCTTATTGGACTATATAATTCGTAAATGTAGTTATTAATGTCTTCTTCTTTTATATATGTTTTCATGAGTCCTATTCCTTCAAGTTTAGTTCTGGCTTCAGTTAGTTCTTTTATGCCTAGCCCAGTGGTACTTATTAAGTGATGGTGTGAAAGTTCTCTGGTTATGTAATTGTTTAGGCTTAACTCGCTATATAATGTTAGATATAAAGTTATGCTGTTATTTCCTATAATTGGCATATAAAGCATCGTTAAAACTAATTTGTCAGTTTCATTTAATATGCTTTTGTTTATTACTTGATATATGTCTAAAGGAGATAACTTTATATCTTTCATTCTACTCACCTAAAGTTTATTTTATATGATAATTTATAAAAAGAAAAGATAAAAAAAATAAAAATGAGTGATTATTGAAATCTACTCATTTGTTTCATTAATTGATTTACTTGTTTTTGACTAGGATTTCTTCCCATGCCTCTCATAAGTGCTTTTATCATTTCTTCATTTACTGGTGGATTTTCTTTAAGCTGCTTTTTCATAATGTGTCTGGCTATTAAAAATCCAATTATTACACCTACTATTAATCCAATTAATATATATAGTATATCCATTAACATGCTTTGTCACCTCACTATCATTTTATCAATTTTATGTTGTTTTTACAAGTATTATTCTTTGCGATTATTTTGATTCTACTAATATGTCTTTTATGTAGAAATAATCCATATTTATAAAATCACATACGAATAAATTGGGTATGTTTTTTACGTCTTTTAAGAATGATGGGTATTCTACATTGCTTTTTAATTTCATGTGACTGTTATTTATTATTAATTTGGTCGTTTCATTTTTTAGAAAATCGTTTAATAAATGTGTGTTGTTAAAGCATGTGTAATTTAAATTGTCTTTGTTTATATCTTTTATAAGTTTGCTAAAGTTGTTTTTGTTTATGACTTTGCACAGTTTTTCAAATGTTTTGTATCCTAATACTATGTCATCATTGTTCATTAAATATATGTTTTCTAACATTTTATATAGGTTATAAGGTTTGGTTTTGGTCAATTCTACTATTTCTTTTTTTATTAAAAAAATATAATATATTCTCATAATATCACCATTACTAGAATACATTATATTCTTGTCATTCTTTGTCGTTTTCTGTTATACTCTCTTCTAAATTGTAAATTGGTTCAAGAGATACTTTTAATGTTTGGTTTAAATTTATTGTTTCTCCTGTTTTTGTTGTTGTGCTTTTTACGTAACCGTATCCGTCAAATGTTACTGATAGTCCAATTAGGTTTGCAAATGATGTTACATCACTTCTCGACCAATTTGTCATATCTGGATATGTTTTGTTAGTCCCGTTTGTTAGTAGAAATATTTTGTCTTTCTCATTTATTGTGGTTCCTTTTTTAGGGTACTGATCTATTACTACGCTTCCGTCTCCTATTGCAATGACTTCGAAATCGTTGTTTTCTAAATCTTCTTTTGTTTCAGCTACTGAAGTATTGATAAAACTATCTACTACATATGTTCCTTCTTCTTTTACTATATCAGTGCTAGTTATATTTAAATAAGTTGATACGTCTTCTACTAGTGCTTTTACAGATTCTGGTAGCAGTGATGTATCTGTTAGCCTTCTTACAACTCCATATACTATTATTTCTGGGTCTTCATACGGAAATACTCCTGCAAAACTTCTTATGTTGTCATAATATCCTGTCATGTATCCACCGCTCGAGCTAGCTATCTGCGCGGTCCCTGTTTTTCCTGCTAAATTGACAAAATTTACTTTGTAACTTGTTCCTGTTGCTATGCTGTCTCCTGAATTTACCACTCCATTCATTAGTTCTAATACTTGTTTTATTGTTTCTGGACTTGCTACTTTTCTTACTTCTTCTCTTTTTCCTTCATATACTATTTCGTCTCCGTCCATAATTTTATCTACTATGTATGGCTTGATTACTGTTCCATTATTTGCTAATGATGTGAGCGCTTGTACCATTTGAATTGGTGTTACACTCATTCCTTGACCGAAAGCCGCATTGGCTACTTCAATGTCATATTTGAAATTTATGACACCTGTTTGTTCTTCGGGCAAATTTATTCCTGTTATTTTTCCGTATCCTAGCGATTCGTAAAAGTCTTTTAATTTGTCTCTTCCAAGTCTTTGTGCGAGTAATGTTGCAGCGACGTTACTGGAAGCATAGAATCCTCGATTGAATGATATTTTTCCCCATCCGTATGTGTTCCAATCTGTTACTTTGTCTTCTCCAATTGTCAACTGTCCACTACTATATAATTCTTCTCCGTCATATAATCCGTTTTCTATTGCTGCCATAAAACTAAATATTTTCATTGTTGAACCTGGCTCGTATGTATATGATACGAATGGATCGTAATATGATTCGATGTCTTTTACGTTTGGATTAAAGCTTGGCGAAGAACTTATTCCTAATATCTCTCCTGTTTTTGCATTTGTTATGCTAATTGATGCCCAGTCAACACCGTATTCAGTTAATGTGTTCATCGCTTGTTCTACAAACATTTGAATGTTTGTGTCTATCGTTAGGTATATGTCATTTCCGTCTTCTGCTTCTTCTATAAGCGGTTCAGTGTTTGCTATCTGGTATCCATACATATCTGATTGGTATTCTTTATAGCCATTTTTACCAGTTAGTATCTCGTTATAGTATAGTTCAATTCCTAACTCTCCTATAACATTGTTTGATTCGTCTGTTTTTGCATATCCTATCGTATATGATAAGAAGTCTGCATTTGGATAGTATCTTTTTGTGCTTTTTATAAAATCAATACCTGGTAAATCTAATGCTTCTATTTCTTCTTTGACTAACTCAGTTAAACCTCTTCCTCCTGGACCTAATTCTACTTGATATGCATCATAGTTTAATAATTCTAATATTCTTTCTTCAGTCATGTTTATTATTGGCGCTAATAATTTGGCAGTTTTTTCTTTATCTACAACATGATATGGATTGTCTGGATCAGTCGTTCTTGACTCGCTTAGATAAGCGATAACGGTATAACTATTTACGTTTTGGGCTAAAATCTCCCCGTTTGAATCGTAAATAGTTCCTCGGTTTGCAACTATTGTTTCTTTTTTTGTATTTCTACTGTCAGCAAATTCTTTGATATTTACGCCATCTACTACAGGGCTTAATCCTACATATACTAATTTAGCAATTATAAGTGCAAACAAAAAAACAACGACCATCAAAAAAACACGATTTATTCTAATGGTTCTTGCTTTACTCATTTATTGCACCTCACTCTTCAATTACTCTAATGTTATCATTATTATACTCTAATCCATATGCGTATGCAACACTTTGAATATTGTCAAGAGATGCTAATTCATTTATTTTCATTTCTAAACTTGCATTTAAGTTTTCTTGTTTTTCTATCTTTGTTCTCATGCTTTCAACTTCAATGTTAGTTTTACTTAATAATGCCATAGAAAAAGATTGACCTAAGACGTTTAAAACTATTAATAGTCCAATTAAAACATATAATACTTTTTCTCCTTTTAATGTAATTACTCTTTTTCTAGCCATTTTTATTCTCCTTTATATTTTTTCAATTACTCTTAGTTTTGCACTTCTGCTTCTTCTATTTTTTTCTAATTCTTCTTCACTAGGAATAATTGGTTTTTTCGTTATTAATTTTGCTTTTTGATTTGTTTTTGTAGTTGGCAATTTTTTGCTAACTTCATCTTCTTCTGTTAGTTTTTTAAATACATTTTTTACTATTCTGTCTTCTAGTGAATGAAATGTTATTACTGATATTCTTCCTCCACTATTCAGTAATGAAAATGCATCTAATAAAGCTTGTTCGAGTATTTCTAATTCTTGATTAACTTCAATTCTTATAGCTTGAAATACTTTTCTTGCTGGATGTGCACTATTTCTATATTTTTCTGGAACGCTTGACTTTATTGTTTCTGCTAGTTCTAATGTAGTATTTATTGGTCTATTTTTTATGATTTCTCTTGCTATATTTCTTGAATATTTTTCTTCTCCGTATTCGTAAAATATTTTTATAAGTTTTTCTAGATTATAATTATTTACTACATCGTAAGCGGTTAATTTTTGTCTTTTGTCCATTCTCATATCTAATGGTGCATCATTGTGGTAACTAAATCCTCTTTCTGTTTCATCTAATTGTGGACTACTTACTCCTAAATCAAATAGTATCCCATCAACTTTTTCGTCGATGTATTCTTTCATATTTTTAAAATTTGTGTGAAAGATTTTAAAGTTACTGTTAATTTTATTTAGCTTTTCTGTGCTAAATTTTACTGCTTCTTCATCTTGATCAAAGGCGAAAAGGAACCCCTCTTTTTCTAACCTCCTTAGGATTTCACTAGAGTGACCTGCATAACCAAGTGTCGCATCTATGTATTTCCCATTACCTTTTATATTTAGTGATTCGATTGATTCGTTTAATAATACGCTTATATGCATTTTTACTCCTGAGTAAATAGATTTTCTGCAATTTCACTAAATTGCTCTTCGTTGTCGTTTAGGAATTTGTTAAATTCTTCTTCATCCCAAACTTCAATTCGTTCATTTACGCCAATTATTACACATTTTTGTACTAAATTGGCGTAATGAACTAAAGGTGAGGTAATTAGGATTCGACCTTGTTTATCGAATTCACATTCAGTAGCGCCACTTAAAAAGAATCTTGAAAAATTTCTGGCATCCTTTTTAGTGAATGGAAGTGTTTGAAGTTTTTTGGTAATGTTTTCCCATTCGTTCATTGAATATATAAACAAACATTTATCTAATCCACGAGTAATTATAAACTTTTCTCCTAATTCGCACCTGAATTTTGATGGAATTATGAGTCTGCCTTTATCATCTATGTTATGATGAAACTCGCCTATAAACATTACCATCCCCCACTTTCTTCCACATCTCGCCACTGTCTACCACTATATTACTATTTTTAGTTTTTGTTGTAAATATTTTTTTGGCTTTTTTTGTTTTTTTTATTAAACTTTACATTTTTTGTGACAAATAAAAAAAATGCCTTTTAGGCATTCTCATCATTTAGTAATTTAAATCCATATAAATAAACTTCTTTTAGCTCTTCATCACTTATCTCTTCGTCTTGACTTAAGTAATGAGAATATAAAATGTTGCCGTCTTTTACAAATACAACTAATGGTGTGTATATTTTTTGGTAGCCTGTGTTTATGTACTCTCCAAAATCATTTTTTATAGCATACACTTCAGAAAATGATCCTAATTCACTCAAAAGTTTTTTGTAAAATTCGGTTGGTTCTTTAGTTATTTTTACATCTTTATTATCTACAAGTTCTATTTCTATTTCCTCTGTAGTTAAGTCTACTTCGTAAATTGGTCTGTAATCACTTATTACTGCTGTATTATATAAAATTTTCTTTGCTTTGCTTGCTTCTGTATTTTCACTTGTAAATATAATTACTGCATCGCTTGTTAATACATCAAATACTTTGTTTTTTATTTTTTTGTACGTTGTGTGGGAATTATTAAAACTTAATAATACATTCTCATCATTATTTCTTATGCTTTCAAAGTTTATGATTATTAACAAAAGAAAGATGGCAACAACTAGCATTGCCATTCCTTTTTTTCTATTTTTTTTCATGACTAATCACTAATTATTTAGTTGACTCCTTACTTCTTCAGCAAAGTTGTCATTTCTTTTTTCCATACCTTCGCCAACTTCATATCTAACTAATGCTACAATATCTGAATTATTTTTATCTAAATATTGTCTTATAGTTAAATCGCTGTCTTTGACGAAAGTTTGTAATACTAAACATACTTCAGCATAAAATTTTTCTAGTCTACCTGTTATTATTTTTTCAACAAATTCTTGAGGTTTTCCTTCGCTTAATGCTTGTTCTTTTAGTATGTTTTTTTCATGTTCTACTACTTCAGCAGGAACTGAGTCTTTGTCAATATATTCAGGACGCATTGCTGCTGCTTGCATTGCTACATCTTTTGCTACTTCTTCGCTCGCACCTTTTATTACAACTAATGATGAAATTTTTCCACCCATATGTAAGTATGCTCCAAAAGTTTCATCGTCATTTTTTGTTATTTTTTCAAATCTTCTTAAACTTAATTTTTCGCCAATCGTAGCTGTTTCATTTACTATTAAATCATTAATTGTAGTTCCATCAATTTTTAATTCTAATGCTTCTTCAACTGTTTTAACATCACTATTTAAAATTGCATTACCAATTTTGTCTACCATTGTTTTAAATTCATCATTTTTTGCTACGAAATCTGTTTCAGAATTAACTTCTATTACTACAGCGTTGTTACCATTTATATATATATTTGATAATCCTTCTGCAGCAATTCTATCTGCTTTTTTTGCAGCTTTGCTGATACCTTTTTCTCTTAAATAATCTATGCTTTTATCGATGTCTCCGTTGCATTCTACTAATGCTTTTTTGCAGTCCATCATTCCAGCACCTGTTATTTCTCTTAATTCTTTTACAAGACTAGCGTTTATCTCCATAATAGCACCTCTTTACTTTAATTTTTTTATTAATTCTTCTTTTTTCATTGATGAATAGCCTTTTATTCCTTTTTCTTTAGCTAATGCTTTTAATTCAGCTAATTTCATACTATCTAAGTCAACTTCTTCTTTTTCTGCTTTTACTTCTTCATTAACTATTTCTTCTTCAGTATTTTCTTTTGACTCAACTTCTTTTTCTATAACTTCTATTTCTACTTTATTTTCTTTCTTTTTTAGCTTAATTTCACTATCTTCTGTTATATAGTCGTCAAGTGGTAAACCATTTGCTTCACAAACAGCATTTGCTAAAACTCCAAGTATTACTTTAACGCTTCTTACTGCATCATCGTTACCTGGTATTACAAAGTCTACATCGTCTGGGTCTGAGTTTGTATCAACTATTCCAAATACTGGAATTCCTAGTTTTCTTGCTTCTCTAATTGCATTTATTTCAACTCTTGGATCTACGATTATAACCGCTTGTGGTAATCTATTCATTTCTCTTATACCACATAGTATTTTATTTAATTTATCGTATTCTTTTTTAATCTTAGCTGCTTCTTTTTTTGGTAAAAGTTCTAATGTTCCTTTCTTTTCCATTTCTTCAATTTCTGAAAGTCTATTGATTCTTTCTTTAATTGTTTTAAAGTTAGTAAGTGTTCCTCCTAACCAACGCTCAGTTACATAATATCCTTTGCATCTTTTTGCTTCTTCGATACTTGCTTCTTGAGCTTGTTTTTTTGTACCTACAAATAACACTTTTCCACCGTTTTGTGTGGCTTTAAATAGTTCGGCGTATGCTTCTTCAAGTTTTTCAACTGTTTTTTGTAAGTCAATAATATAAATGTCGTCTCTTGATGTAAAAATGTACTCCTTCATTTTTGGATTCCATCTTTTTGTTTGATGTCCGAAATGAACACCTGCTTCTAATAAATAACTTTTTGACACTACTGCCATATAAATCTCTCCCTTCGTTATTACACCCTTTTATTTCTAAATATTTACACTCATATTCTATGAGCACTGGTAAATAAAATCCATAAAAGTGTTTATTTTTTAAAGCCAATTAGTATTTTAACATACTTTTTTTGAAAAGACAAATTATTTTTGCTTGACATTATTCCGTTGTCAACTGTTTGTAAAATAGATATTTCCTAAAAAATATAGTATAATTAGTTAGGTGGACTAAATGGCAATTAAGACTAAATCAATTTATAGTAACCGTGGAATGTGGCTTGAGAATATTATAAATGACGTTAATACTTATTATTTATCTAAAGATATTGCTGTTATTTATAAGAAGCCTACACCTATTAAAGTGCTTAATGTGTGTTATAGGAGTAAGAAGACTACTATAATTGATAAAGCTGTTTTTGCTCAGACGTCTACTTTGGATTATAATGGTATTTATAAAGGAAAATATATTGAATTTGATGCAAAGGAGTGTAAAAGTACAACTAGTTTTCCTCTTTCAAATATTAAAAAGCATCAGTTAAATCATATCGATAATATAATTAGGCATGGTGGAATTACTTTTTTAGTAATCTTTATGAATAATGCATTTTATTTGTTGGAAGGTAAAGTTCTTCTAGAATATATATATAATAATGATAGAAAAAGTATTCCATTTGAGTTTATACAAAGTAACGGACATAAAATTCCTGAAAAGTATTTTCCAAGAATTGATTATCTAAAAATTGTTGATGAATTAATAAGGAGTGAATTATGACAAGTTTAAAAAAGAAAATTAATTTTAATAAAATTAGAAATAAAGGAAGTAAAATAAAAGCTAAACTTAAGGCCGATAAGGAAGAAAAAGAAAGCAAGAAAGTTAAGAAAACTAAAAAAGAAAAGAAAAAGAAAAATTCTAGAGTTGGTTATTATATTTTAATAGCTATTACTGCTTTGGCAATCTTGTTCTTTTTGGCTGTTATTGCCTTTGGCGCTTATATTATTCTAAAAGCGCCTGCTTTTGATCCAGATAAGTTATATGAAAAAGAAGCATCAATTATATATTTTTCAAACGGCGAAATAATGGCAACATTAGGTACTAGTGTTGGAAATGATACGGTTGAAAAGCGTGAAAAGGTTACTTATGACGAGTTAAGTCAAGTGTTCATTGATGCTTTAATTGCAACTGAAGACGCTAGATTTTTTCAGCATAATGGTTTTGACTTGTTTAGATTTTTGAAAGCATCTGTTGGTCAACTTATGGGTAATTCTGATGCAGGTGGGGCTTCTACTTTGACAATGCAAGTCGTTAAAAACACATGGACTGATAATGTCTCTACTGGTATTGAAGGTATAATAAGAAAATTTACTGATATTTATATGGCAGTATTTAAAGTTGAAAAGAATTATACTAAAGAGGAAATAATTGAGTTTTATGTAAATGGGCCTTTCTTAGGTAGTGGTGCATATGGAGTTGAACAAGCATCTCAAGTATATTTTGGCAAAAGTGTTGGAAATTTATCTCTTCCAGAAGCTGCAATGATTGCTGGATTGTTCCAGGCTCCTACTGCATATGACCCTTATGTTTATCCTGATAATGCTGATGCTAGAAAAAATGTTGTTTTAAATTTGATGTTAAGACATGGTTATATAACTGAGGAAGAATGCGAAACAGCTAAAAGTATTCATATTAAAGATTTGTTAGTTAATTCTAGTGCTTCTTCTGTGAGTGAATATCAAGGAGCTGTTGATACTGTTGTTAAAGAAATAATAAATAAATATGATGTTAGTCCTTATGATGTTTCAATGGAAATTTATAGTACTATTGATAAAGGTAAACAAGATATTATTAATAAATTCTACAATGAAGAATTAGGTTATGAATTTAAAGATGAAAAAATTCAAGTTGGTATAAGTATGCTAGATAATGATACTGGTGCGATGATAGCTGTCGGTGCTGGTAGAAATAAAGATCGTGCATTAGGATTTAACTATGCAACTGAAATAGATAGTCATCCTGGATCTACTGCTAAACCAATATTTGAATATGGACCAGGTATTGAATATTTAAAATGGTCTACTTATACTCCATTCTTTGATGAAAATGATGTAGCTTATTCAAGTGGTCAGATTATTTCTAACTGGAATAATCGGTATGAGGGGCTAATTACTTTAAAATATGCTTTATCTAAGAGTAAAAATACTGTAGCACTTCAAGCATTCCAAGCTATTGATAATGATTTGAAATATGATTTTGCTACTTCTTTAGGTATTACACCTGAAACTACAGATGGATATTTACATGAAGCTCATGCCGTAGGTGCTTTTAATGGTGTTACTCCTACTGAACTTGCTGGTGCTTATTCTGCGTTTGCTAATGGTGGATATTTCACTGAACCATATACTGTAACTAAAATTGTTTATAGAGATACTGGTGAAGTTGTAGAACCTAAACATAAACGTGAGAAGGTTATGTCTCCTCAAACGGCATATATGATAACTAACATACTATTTAATGTAACACCTTCAAGTGTAAGAGTAAGTGGTACACAGGTTGCAACTAAAACTGGCACAAGTAGTTATGATGATGAGGCTCTTAAAGAATATGGTGTTCCATCTAGCACAATACGTGACTCATGGGTAGCAACTTATAGTCCTGATTATACTTTATCATTCTGGTATGGTTATGATGAATTATATAGCGAATACTATAATACAATGAGTTCATCGACAAGCAATAGAAATAAAATTCAAGGTGTACTTTTAAACAATTTATTTGAAAAAAATTCTAAGTTTACTAATCCAGGAGGTATAAGTTCTGTAAAAGTTGAACTTGAAACTATTCCTGCTCAGTTGGCTAGTGAATATACACCTGACGATTTAGTAGAAACACACTTGTTTATTAAGGGTACTGAACCATCTGAAGTTTCTCCTAGATTTGCTAAACTTTCTGATCCTACTGATTTAAATGTTATTGAAACTAGTAGTGGTGCTACTTTGAGCTGGACTTCTCCTGGTGTTCCAGAAGTTTCTATTGAAGAATATTTGAGAGATTACTTTAATACTAATTATGGAAAATATGCAGATAAATATTACAATTTGAGATTACAATACAACAATACGTATATGGGTACTTTTGGATTTGATATTTATTTAAAAAATGGCGATACTTTGAAATATGTCGGATTTACAACTGATACAACTTATACTATTAGTAATACTTCAGGATATAATGAGGTTATGGTTAAAAGTGCATATAGCAAATTTAAGGATAATGCTAGTAATGGTATGACTAAAGCTATTACCGGTTCTGCTACTGAAGTTGATATTGAACTTTTAGCTCTAGAGGGTATTGGCAAAATTCATCCGACAATAAGTATAGGTGGTACTATTCCGGATGTTGGTGTAAATACGATTAAAGTAATTGTAAACGGGTTAGATGTTACTGAAACTATTGATAAAAGTACCATTACTATGACTATTAAAGATAGAGTTTCTAACGAAACGTTGAATAG
>CALVQQ010000019.1 GCA_944358255.1 uncultured Bacilli bacterium
ACTGAGAGGTTGATCGGCCACACTGGGACTGAGACACGGCCCAGACTCCTACGGGAGACAGCAGTTAGGAATATTCGGCAATGGGGGAAACCCTGACCGAGCAATGCCGCGTGTGAGATGAAGGTCCTCTGGATTGTAAATCACTTTTATTTGGGAAGAACGATAAGTATAGGAAATGATATTTATTTGACGGTACCTTTTGAATAAGCCCCGGCTAACTACGTGCCAGCAGCCGCGGTAATACGTAGGGGGCGAGCGTTATCCGGATTTATTGGGCGTAAAGCGTGTGTAGGCGGTTTATTAAGTCTAAGATTAAAGCCCGAGGCTTAACCTCGGTTCGTTTTAGAAACTGGTAGACTAGAGTATGGTAGAGGCAAACGGAATTTCTAGTGTAGCGGTGAAATGCGTAGATATTAGAAGGAACACCAGTGGCGAAGGCGGTTTGCTGGGCCAAAACTGACGCTGAGACACGAAAGCGTGGGTAGCAAATAGGATTAGATACCCTAGTAGTCCACGCTGTAAACGATGAGCACTAAGTGTCGGGTAACCGGTGCTGAAGTTAACACATTAAGTGCTCCGCCTGAGTAGTACGGTCGCAAGACTGAAACTCAAAGGAATTGACGGGCACCCGCACAAGCGGTGGAGCATGCCGTTTAATTCGAAAATACGCGAAGAACCTTACCTAGACTTGACATCCCTGGCAATGTTATGGAAACATAACGGAGGTTATCCGGGTGACAGGTGGTGCATGGTTGTCGTCAGCTCGTGTTGTGAAATGTTCGGTTAAGTCCGCTAACGAGCGCAACCCTTGTCTTTAGTTGCTAACATTAAGTTGAGATCTCTAAAGAGACTGCCGGTAATAAACCGGAGGAAGGTGGGGATGAGGTCAAATCATCATGCCCCTTACGTCTAGGGCAACAGGCGTGCTACAATGGCTGGTACAAAGAGTAGCAATACTGCGAAGTGGAGCCAATCTCCAAAGCCAGTCTCAGTTCGGATTGAAGTCTGCAACTCGACTTCATGAAGTTGGAATCGCTAGTAATCCCGGATCAGAATGCCGGGGTGAATACGTTCTCGGGTGTTGTACACACCGCCCGTCACGGCATGGGAGTCAGTAATATCCGAAGCCGGTAGCCTAACCCTTTGGGAGGGAGCCGTCTAAGATAGGACTGGTGACTGGGCTGAAGTCGTAACAAGGTATCCCTACCGGAAGGTGGGGATGGATCACCTCCTTTCTATGGAGTATAAAAACCAAAGAAAACAACCGTTGACCATTCGGGGCTAGCTTACCAAGTAAGAAAATGGTCGAAAACCTATTAATTCCTACTATGAAATACATTTTACTTAGCTTTGAGAGATCATTCTCTCAATTATTGTTTTATACAATAATTTGTTCTTTGAAAACTTGATAATGTGATGTTCTATTTATATTTATAGATAGGACGAGTTTAATTTTTCTGGTAATCTTATTTTATAAGATATTAAGAAATCAAACTCATCGAATTAGGATATAAGTGGTTAAATTAATAAGGGCGCATGGTGGATGCCTTGGCATTAGAAGACTATGAAGGACGTGGCAAACAACGATATGCTTCGGGGAGCTGTAAGCAGGCTTCGATCCGGAGATTTCCGAATGGGGAAACCTAGCAGTGGTAATGCACTGTTATTATAAAGTGAATACATAGCTTTATAAAGACAACCCAGTGAACTGAAACATCTTAGTAACTGGAGGAAAAGAAAGAAAAATCGATTGCCTTAGTAGTGGCGAGCGAAACGGCAACAGCCCAAACCAGTCTTAGGACTGGGGTTGTAGGACACTATATACGAGTTACAAAATTACATTATAGTTGAATATTCTGGAAAGTATATCCATAGAAGGTGATAGACCTGTAGACGAAATAGTGTAATCTCTTTAGTGGATCCTGAGTAGGACGGGACACGTGAAATCCTGTTTGAATCTGCGGGGACCATCCCGTAAGGCTAAATACTCTCTAATGACCGATAGTGAACAAGTACCGTGAGGGAAAGGTGAAAAGAACCCCGGAAGGGGAGTGAAATAGATATACTGAAACCGTGTGCTTACAAAAAGTTCGAGCCCGTTAATGGGTGAGAGCGTGCCTTTTGCAGAATGAACCGGCGAGTTATGGTATCGTGCAAGGTTAAGCAGAAAATGTGGAGCCGAAGCGAAAGCGAGTCTTAATAGGGCGACAAGTACGATGCTATAGACCCGAAACCAAGCGATCTATTCATGGGCAGGTTGAAAGTTGGGTGAAACCAACTGGAGGACCGAACACACGTATGATGCAATATGCGGTGATGACCTGTGAATAGCGGAGAAATTCCAGTCGAGCTTGGAAATAGCTGGTTCTCCCCGAAATAGGTTTAGGCCTAGCCTTCTATTTAGCTTCTTGGAGGTAGAGCACTGAATATGGAAGGGCCGCACATAGCGGTACTAACTGTAATCAAACTCCGAATGCCAAGAAAGTATATAGAGGAGTCAGTGTATGGGTGATAACGTCCATACGCAAAAGGAAATGAATCCAGATCGTCAGTTAAGGTCCCAAAATTTATGCTAAGTGGAAAACGATGTGGGGATGCCCGGACAGCTAGGAGGTTGGCTCAGAAGCAGCCACCCTTTAAAGAGTGCGTAATAGCTCACTAGTCGAGCGTCCCTGCGCGGAATATGTACCGGGGCTAAGCATAATACCGAAGCTGCGGATATTACTTTTGTAATATGGTAGGGGAGCGTTCTAAGGACGCTGAAGGTAGATCGTGAGGACTACTGGAGTGCTTAGAAGTGAGAATGCCGGTGTGAGTAACGTAAGGAGGGTGAGAATCCCTCCCGCCGATTGACTAAGGGTTCCTGGGTAAAGTTCGTCTTCTCAGGGTAAGTCAGGACCTAAGGCGAGGCCGAAAGGCGTAGTCGATGGACAACAGGTTTATATTCCTGTACCACCTATATAACTGATGGAGTGACGGAGAAAGCTAGAAAGAGCCAGTTATTGGATTCTGGTCTAAGCGCAAAGGTTGATGTAATAAGTAAATCTGTACATTGTTAAGCTGAAGCGTGATGGCGACGAACTCTACGGAGTTCTAAGTCTTTTGAAGCTATGCTTCCAAGAAAAACTTCTAGGGCTAATTATATAGGTGCCTGTACCAAGAACCGACACAGGTGGTCAAGGAGAGAATCCTAAGGTGAGCGAGATAACTATGGTTAAGGAACTCGGCAAAATAACCCCGTAACTTTGGGAGAAGGGGAGGTTTTTTCGGAAACCCGCAGAAAATAGGTCCAGGCAACTGTTTAGCAAAAACACAGGTCTCTGCTAAAGCGTAAGCTGATGTATAGGGGCTGACGCCTGCCCAGTGCTGGAAGGTTAAGAGGAGATGTAAGTTGGACGCAAGTCGATAACAGCGAAGCTTCGAATTGAAGCCCCAGTGAACGGCGGCCGTAACTATAACGGTCCTAAGGTAGCGAAATTCCTTGTCAGGTAAGTTCTGACCCGCACGAAAGGCGTAATGATCTGGATACTGTCTCAACCATAGACTCGGTGAAATCTTAATACCTGTGAAAATGCAGGTTACCCGCGACAGGACGGAAAGACCCCATGGAGCTTTACTACAGCTTGATATTGGAATCAGATGTATTTTGTAGAGGATAGGTGGGAGACTTTGATGTTAGGGCGCCAGCCTTAACGGAGTCAACCTTGGAATACCACCCTTAATATGTTTGATTTCTAACCTACACCCATTATCTGGGTGGGGGACAGTGTCTGGTGGGTAGTTTGACTGGGGCGGTCGCCTCCCAAAAAGTAACGGAGGCGCCCAAAGGTTCCCTCAGAATGGTTGGAAATCATTCGTAGAGTGTAATGGCAGAAGGGAGCTTAACTGCGAGACCTACAAGTCAAGCAGATGCGAAAGCAGGGCATAGTGATCTGGCGATTCAGAATGGAATGGTCGTTGCTTAACGGATAAAAGTTACCCTGGGGATAACAGGCTGATCCCACCCAATAGTTCATATAGACGGTGGGGATTGGCACCTCGATGTCGGCTCGTCGTATCCTGGAGGTGTAGTCGCTTCCAAGGGTTGGGCTGTTCGCCCATTAAAACGGCACGCGAGCTGGGTTCAGAACGTCGTGAGACAGTTCGGTCCCTATCCGTCGTGGGCGCTGGAAAATTGAGAGGAGCTATCCTTAGTACGAGAGGACCGGGATGGACGTACCGATGGTGTATCTGTTGTCACGCCAGTGGCAGTGCAGAGTAGCTATGTACGGAAGGGATAACCGCTGAAAGCATCTAAGCGGGAAGCCCCCCTCAAGATGAGTTTTCCCTTTCTTTAAGAAATAAGATCCCTTGTAGACTACGAGGTTGATAGGTTAGAGGTGGAAGAATAGTGATATTTTGAGCTGACTAATACTAATAGATCGACAATTTAACTAATTTTAATTTGATTATTCACATTATCTTGTTTTGAAAGAACAAATATTGTATAATATAATAAATAAATTTTATTGGTGACGATAGCAAAGTGGATACACCTGTTCCCATCCCGAACACAGAAGTTAAGCACTTTAACGGCGAAGATAGTGTAAGCGAAAATAGCAAGTTGCCAATATTTTTTTATTTATTAATTTATTGATATAATACTTAATAATTGGTATAATTATTTATATGGCGTAATTGGTGAAGTGGTTAACACACCAGTTTGTGGCACTGGCATGCGTGGGTTCGATTCCCACATTACGCCCCATTAAAAATAAAAGTCAATTAGACTTTTTTATTTTACAAAAATTTACATTTTATTAATTATCTTGCAAATATATTACTTTTGATATATAATAACATTAGAAGGTATGATATGAAAAAAGATAAAAAACTAGCAATAAAACTAATTAATGACAAATTAAATAAAAAAACATATTACACATTTGAAGAAATTTCATTGCAAACTGGCTACCATGTAAAGTATCTTTTTGAGTTACAAAAAAAGATTAAAGATGGAACAATAAAAATGGAGCATGGTAATAAAAATAGAAAATCGCATAATTCTGTAAGCGATGAAGAAAAAGAGAAAATAAAATATTTATATAGCAAATCTAGTGCAAGCATAAGAAAGTTTGCAAAATTTTATAACAAAAGGAGTTATTCATGTATATATAATATAATACACGAAAAAAAATAAAATGGAGAAAGATATAGTAGAAATTTTTTATAATGAGATAGTCCCAGAGGCATCATTTGGAAAAGTAGAAACATTTTTTACATTTAACATTGCTTTTAACACAACCATAGAAGACCAAGTTGCAACAAAAAACAACGTGGACGATCCAAATGCGATAGTGCCAACACTAATTATTACCCGAAAAGAAGAATTTGATAAATTACTATTAGAATACGTGCAATGCGCAGCAGAATTTTATGAAGGAAAATTCTACGATAAAGTATATAGTAAAGACACGCCAGAATATAAAACTGAATATCTCAAAAGCATAATGACATTAATATGGAGTAATGCTACCGCTGAAGATTTTAAAAATCCATGCAATTTTTTGCGCAAAAGAATAAATTTTTTTAGTAATAATATCAGTTGCGAAGAGAATGATTTATATCAAACAAGTATCGGTAATATTACATGTAAAATTAAAAAAGATCAAATGTTTAATGAAACCCCGTATTATATAGAATTCAAAATTGATGATAACCAACTACCAGTAGTGAGATATGGAATTAGCGAAGGAAAAGCATACATATATGCAATACAAAATTCAGCGAAAATTACTAGAGATAAGAAGCTAAATCGCGCAATGTATAAAGTAAATGAGGGATTAGATGTTAAAAGTGAATATACAGATAACATTGAACACCCAGAAAACTTGATAGGAGTAACACCATCTACTTTAATATCAGCAACATTAGCGATATCATTCTTAAAAAGAAGTGACATTAATAAAATAGAAATTATACCTTATCTGCCAGAAAGATGGAATGCTAAAGAAATTGCACTTTATAGAAGTAGCAAACGTCAAGTTTATTCAACTGAATATTTAGAATCACAACAAAGTAAACACTTAGAAATCCAGCGAAACTTGTCGGACAAATTTTTAAGGACATTTAGAAGAATAGAATATCATTTTGAAGGAATTGAAATTACATCATACCCATTTATCACAAGTGAAAATATGATAATGAAAATTGGAGATAATTTAACAAGTAATAATCCATTACTTTCAGAAATATATAATTCTTTAAATAATAAACACGAACTATGACATTGTTTACATAAAATATTTTAAAAACATTGATAATAATTAAATAAAGTAATATAATTAAACATGTAAATAAATAAAATAACTTATTAAGAGGAGTGGAGGGAACAGGCCCTGCGAAACCCAGCAACCTACTATAAAGTGTGGTGCTAATTCCTGCGGTATAATCCGAAAGATAAGATAAATATACGCTTAAGGAAAATACCTTAAGTTTTTTTCTTAATAAGTTAAAAAGGAGGTAATATGAAAAAATTATTTACATCAGAATCAGTTACTGAAGGACACCCAGATAAAGTAGCTGATCAAATATCAGATAGCATATTAGATGCCTATTTAAGCCAAGACGAAAATTCAAGAGTAGCATGTGAAACAGCAATATCATGTAAAGGCGTTTTAATAATGGGTGAAATAACAAGTAATGGAAAAGTAGACGTTGAAAAAGTAGCTAGAGACACAATTATAAATATCGGATATGACAAAGACGAATATGGATTTAATGGTAATACTTGCCCTATAAGAATTGAATTAAATAAACAATCTAGTGACATAGCATTAGGTGTTGATAACTCACTTGAAACTAAAGAGGGCGGAGAAGTAGAACGTGGAGCAGGTGACCAAGGAATGATGTTTGGTTATGCTACGAATGAAACTGAAGAACTTATGCCACTTCCTTTATCTTTAGCACATAAACTAGCAAAAAAACTAACTGAAGTTAGAAAAAACAAAACACTACCATATTTAAGACCAGATGGAAAAACACAAGTAACAGTAGAATATGAGAACAACAAACCAGTAAGAATAAATACAATCGTAATATCAAACCAACACGACCCAGATATATCACTTGAACAAATGAAAGAAGACATAAAAAGAGAAGTAATAAAACCTGTTGTTCCGGAGAATTTAATTGATGATAAAACCTTAATATATATAAACCCAACAGGAAGATTTGTAATAGGTGGTCCTGCAGGAGATTCTGGGCTAACAGGAAGAAAAATAATTGTTGACACATACGGTGGAAGTTGCAGCCATGGAGGAGGAGCATTCAGTGGAAAAGATTATACAAAAGTAGATAGAAGCGCTGCGTACTACGCAAGATATGTTGCAAAAAACATAGTTGCTGCAGGATTAGCAGATAAATGTGAAATACAAGTATCATATGCAATAGGTGTTGCAAAACCAATATCTATTTATGTAAACACATATAACACATCAAAAATAGGTGAAGAAAAAATAGAAGAAATTATTAACAACCTATTTGATTTTAGACCTAGTAACATAATAAAAGAACTAGACTTAAAAAAGCCAATATACAAAAAAACTGCAGCATATGGTCACTTTGGTCAAAAAGACTTTAATTGGGAAAAAACAGACAAGGTAGAAGCAATAAAAAACTACATAAAATAGGAAGAAAAACTTCCTTTTTTTGATGTAAAAACATAGACAAGAAAAACACTAAGTGCTATAATACACTAGGTAAAAAAAGGGAAGTGAAAACATGCAAATTAGAAATGTAGCCATAATCGCACACGTTGACCATGGCAAGACTACATTAGTTGATCAATTACTAAAAGATTCAAAAACATTTAGAGAAAACGAAAAAGTAGAAGAAAGAGTAATGGATTCAAATGACATCGAAAGAGAAAGAGGAATAACAATACTTGCCAAAGCAACAGGATTATATTATGAAGACTATAAAATCAATATATTAGATACCCCTGGACACGCAGATTTTGGTGGTGAAGTAGAAAGAATTATGCACATGGTTGATGGTGTAATCTTATTAGTAGATGCCAAAGAAGGAACAATGCCACAAACCAGATTTGTTTTAAAAAAAGCATTAGACGCAAAATTAAAACCAATAGTAGTCATAAACAAAGTTGATAGAGAAAATTCAAGAATAGATGAAGTAATAGACGAAGTGCTAGACTTATTTATCGAATTAGGCGCAGATGAATTACAAGCTGATTTTCCAATAGTGTATGCTTCGGCACTAAATGGAACTTCAAGTTTAAGCCCTGATTTAAGCACACAAGAAAAGACAATGAAACCAATATTTGAAACAATAATTAAATACATACCAGAACCAAACAGAGATGAAAACAGTCCATTAATACTACAACCAGCACTTTTAGACTACAACGACTATGTCGGCAGAATAGGAATAGGAAGAATAAAGCAAGGAAAAATACATGTAGGAGAAAATGTTATATGTGTAAGACTAGATGGAACAAAAAAAGAATTTAGAATACAAAAATTATACGGATTTGTTGGTCTAAAAAAAATAGAAATAGAATCAGCAGGTGCTGGAGAAATAGTTGGAGTAGCAGGGTTACCTGACATATCTGTATGGGAAACAATATGCGAAAAAGGAAACGAAGTACAAGAACCAATATTAACAATAGAAGAACCAACATTAAAAATGACTTTTGGGGTAAATACCAGTCTATTCGCAGGAAGAGAAGGAAGTTTATTAACAGCAAGAAAAATAGAAGAAAGACTATTAAAAGAATTACAAAAAGATGTATCACTAAGAGTTGAACCAAACGATAGTGAAAGTTGGATAGTAAGTGGAAGAGGAGAATTACATCTTTCAATACTAATTGAAAACATGAGAAGAGAAGGGTTCGAACTACAAGTATCAAAACCGGAAGTAATAATTAAAGAAATAGATGGAAAAAAATACGAACCATGGGAAGACTTAGAGCTAGAGTTACCAACGGACTCAGTAGGAGCAGTAATAGAATCACTAGCAGCACGTGGTGGAAACATGGAAAACATGACCAATACAGAAAATGGAACAAAACTAAAATACATAATTCCATCTAGAGGACTAATAGGATTTGTAAACGAATGTCTAATATTGACTAAAGGATACGGAATAATCAACCATGCTTTTAAAGAATACATGTCATACGAAAGCATAGAAATTGGTAGCAGAAAACTAGGTGTTTTAGTATCAATGGAAAATGGAAAAGCAACTGCATACGGATTAGGAGCGCTAGAAGACAGAGGTGTAATGTTTATTGAACCAGGCGAGGAAGTATATGAAGGAATGATAGTTGGAGAAAATAATAGAGAAAACGACTTAGCAGTAAACGTTACAAAGGCAAAGCAATTAACAAATACAAGGAGTGCGTCAAAAGACCATACAATTGTATTAAAAAGGCCAAGAGCATTAACGCTTGAAAAATGTTTAGATTACATAAATACTGATGAACTAGTAGAAGTAACACCAAAGACATTTAGAATGAGGAAAAAAATATTAAATACTGAATTAAGAAAAAAAGAGGATGCAAAAAAACAAAAGTAAAATTCCAATTTATATTGGGATTTTTGTTTTATGTTGAAATTTGTAGAATAATAAAAAAACATTTGTTAAAATAAATATGAGGTGGTAAAAATGAGTAAATTAGTACTCGGATTAGATGTCGGAATTGCTTCAGTAGGATGGGGGATTATTGACTATGAAACTAATAAAATAATAGCAAGTGGTGTTAGATTATTTAGTGAGAGAGATAAAAAACAAAATGAAACTAGAAGAAATAGTCGCTCATCAAGAAGATTAATAAGAAGAAGAGAACATAGATTAGAAAGGATTAAGAAAATTTTATTTGAAGATAAAATAATAACAGAGAATTTTATTCCATTAGAAAATCCATATGAGATAAGAGTTAAAGGATTAATTAATAAACTTTCAAATGAGGAATTAGCAACAGCAATTTTACATATTGCAAAAAGAAGAGGTGTTTCAGGTAACTGGACAGTAGAAGAAAGTAAGAAAGCAGCAGCAGAAGAGGAAAGTTTAAAAAAAATATTAAATGAAAATAGAGAACAATTAAAAAATAAATATATATGTGAAATTCAATTAGAAAGATTAAAAAATGATGGTAAAGTAAGAGGAAATACAAATTGTTTCAACACGAGTGATTATTTAAAAGAATTAGATAAAATATTTGAAAATCAAAGTATAAAAAAAGAAACAAAAGAAAAAATAAGAGAAATAGTGGAAGATAGAAGAGAATATTATGAAGGGCCTGGGAATGAAAAATCTATAACTCCTTATGGAAGATTTATAATTAAAGATGGCAAAGTAATTGAATTAAATTTTATTGAAAAAATGCGTGGTAATTGTAGCGTATTTCCAGAGGAAAAACGTGCTTCAAAAAACAGCTATGATGCATGTCTTTACAATTTATTAAACGATTTAAATAATCTAACCATAGATGGAAAATCAATAGATCCAAATACTAAAAAAATCATAATTGAAGAATATATTAATAAAAAAGGTAACATAACAGTTAAACAATTACTAAAAGTATTAAATGTTAATGATTCCTTATTAGTACACGGATTTAGAACAAATAAAAGTGAAGAACCAATCATAACATCATTTGATGGTTACAAAAAAGTATTGAACAAGGTTGAAAAAGAAAAATTAAATTCAATTGTATGTGAGGATAAAGAACTATTTAATCAAATTTCAGATATATTAACCTCATATAAAGGAATTGAAGAGAGAAAAGAAAAAATAAAAGAATTAAGTGATAAATTAAATGATAAAGATTTAGAAATACTGGCAAATCTCACTGGTTTTACACAATACCATAGTTTGTCACATAAGGCATTAAAATTATTTATAAATGAAATGATAGAGACAAATTACAATCAAATGCAACTACTACAAATAAATAATTGGTTTAATAAAAAAACTATTTTAAAAAGTCAAAAAAACATATCATTTAACGAGCAAGATATATTATCACCTGTTGCTAAGAGAAGCCATAAAGAAGCAATAAAAGTTTTAAATGCCATAAGAAAAGAATATGGAGAACTAGACTCAATAGTAATAGAAATGGCTAGAGAAAAAAACAGCGAGGATGAAAAAGCAAAGATCAAAAAAAGACAAAAAGAAAATGAATTATTAAACCAAAAAGTTAAAGAAGTTTTAAATGGAAAAGAAGTAAATTATCAAACACAATTAAAAATAAAATTATATTTAGATCAGGAGTGTAAAACTGCTTATACGGGAGAAATAATTGATTTAGATAAACTTGTTAATGATCCAACAGCCTATGAAATTGATCATATAATTCCTCTGTCTATATCATTAGATGATTCATATAATAATAAAGTTCTTGTAACACATAAAGAAAATCAAGATAAAGGACAAAGAACACCATATGAATATTTCAAATCTGGCAAAATAAATATAAGCTATGAAAATTTTAAAGCAAGAATATTATCAAACAATAATATATCTGGGCGAAAAAAACAAAATTTATTTTTTGAAAGAGATATAAATCAATATGATGTTCGAAAAAAATTTATAAATCGTAATTTAGTTGATACAAGATATGCAACAAGAAGTCTTTTAAACAATATAACCAATTATTATAAAAACAATGAAATAGATACAAAAGTATACACAATAAATGGAAATATTACAAACCTGTTTAGAAAAAAGACAATATTGTCAAAAGATAGAGATAAAGATGCTACACATCACGCAATAGATGCTCTTATAATCGCTGGAATTAAGAAAATGAAATTAATGGACAATTTATTAAATTTAGAAATCAAAGATGACATCGTTTACGATAAAGAAACTGGAGAAGTAATGACGCTAGAGAATGAAAAAGATTTCTTTGATGAAACATTTATGAATTTTCTGAGTTCGTTAAAAGAAGTACAACCGAAGTTTTCGCATAAAATAGATTCAAAAGTAAATCGAGCATTATCAGATGAAACAATTTACAGCACAAGAAGAATAAATGATACTGAATATACTGTGGGAAAATATAAAAATATTTACGACAAAGATGGAGAGAAACTGGCAAAAGATATACGAGGTGGTAAAGAGAAAAAATTATTAATTTATAAAAATGATAAAAAATCATATGATATTATAAAATCAATAGTAGAAGAATATCCAAATGATAAAAATCCATTTGCAACATATTTGAAAGAACATAATGAATATATAAGAAAATACTCTAAAAAAGGTAATGGCGCGCCAATAATAAATATAAAATACATAGATGATAAAGTAGGAGAAAAAGTTATTGATTTGACTGATAAATTTACAAATTCAACTAGAAGAATAATAAAAAAACAATTAAACCCTTACAGAGTAGATATATATAAGACAGAAGATAACAAACACAAAATATTAGAAGTAAAACAAATTGATATTACTTATAAAAATGGAAAATATTACATAGATAAAAATAAGTATGAACAGTTAAAAAAAGATCACAATATAAATGAAAAAGACAAATTTATGTTTACACTTTATAAAGATTCTATTATAAAAGTTGAAAATGAGTATATACGATATGCTGGTATTAACAAGTTAAAATATGGAATTATTTATTATAAAACAATTGACCAATCAAAAATATTTAAGAACGATAAAGAAGTTACACAACCTTATGTTAACATAAAAAATGCAACAATTTTAGAAAAATATAATGTAGATGTGCTTGGAAATATGCATAAAAGTGTAAATGAGACTTGCACATTGGAAATAGAAATGATATGATAACATTGTGATTGAAAAATCACAGTATAGCAAAAGTTCTTAGGAACTATCAAAATAAGGCTTTATGCCGAAATCAAGACTCATTATGAGTCTTTTTTGTTTATATGAGTTGGAGAATAGTATATGTTGAAAAATCAGATTATATAAGTAGTTACTTAGATAATTTGAAAATAAAAAAAGGTATTGATGAAATAAAAATACCTTTTAGTGATATAAATTCAATAATAATAGATAATAATCAAACTACAATTACCATAGGACTTATAAATAAATGTGTAGAATATAAAATAAATTTAGTAATATGCGATTACTTTCACTTGCCATCATCGATTTTACTACCATACTCAGGTAACTATCAAACTTCTTTAGTTTTATTTAATCAATTAAATTGGAAAAAAGAATCTAAAGAATATATTTGGAAAGAAATAGTAAAAGCTAAAATTTTTAATCAAAAAACAGTTTTAAGATTAACTCATAAATCTACAGAAGTTATAGATTTGCTAGAAAAATATATAAATGAAGTAGAAGAAGGAGATGTAACTAATAGGGAAGGCCTCGCAGCAAAAGCATATTTTAGAGAATTATTTGGTAAAGATTTTAATAGAAACGAAGATAATATAATAAATGCTTCACTAAATTATGGATATTCAATTATTAGAAGTCAGATTTGTAGAAGTTTAGTAGCTCGAGGATTAAATCCACATTTTGGTATATTTCATAAAGGTATAGGAAATGGTTTTAATTTAGCTGATGATTTAATTGAAGTATATAGACCAATAGTTGACTTATGGGTTTATAGAAATATTAACAATTATGATATTTTCAACAAAGACATTAGAATTAATTTAATAAACTTGACTACTAAAAAGATAAGATATGGTAATTCGAATATAACTATTATAAATTCAATTAATAGCTTTATTAATCAAATCGTTGACTTTTTTGAAACAGGAATAATTTCCGAAATAGTCATCCCAAATGTGGAGTATAATGAATAGTTTTATGAGAATAATATTATTTTTTGATTTACCAATGATAACTGAAGATGATAAGAGAATTTACACACGATTTCGAAAAGAGTTAGTACGTAATGGTTATATGATGTTACAATTTTCAGTATATTCTAAAATATGCACCAATAGAGAGGCAGCTGTTAACAACATTTTAAAAATAAAGAAAAATGTTCCAGAAAAAGGATCTATAAGAATATTATTAGTAACAGAAAAACAATATGCAAAAATGGAAATAATACTTGGAGGAAAAAGCAAAATTGAAAATATAATAACAATTGATCCATTAATAATATGTTAGGAGGAATATGGACAAATTTACAATAATAAACGAAAATAATAATATTGATATAATAGTTGATAAAATAAAAATTTTCTATGGAAAAAATTATTCTTTAAAAAAACAAATTATTACAAATTTAGAACAAGCACTTACTAAAAATAGTTCGAGTGAATATGCAAAAAATACTTATAAAGAAATTAATTTAAATGTAAATGATCAAAAGGTAAATACAAATCAATTTGAAATATACAAAATAATCTCAGATTTTGATATTGATGCTGACTTAAAATTGGGGACAAAGTCTCTTTGTCAAAAATATTTAGAAAAAAAATTAGAAAATATAGAATACAATGATTTGTATAATACAATAAAAGAATTATTAAAAACATTTGATATGGAATATCTTTCAACTAATACCAACATGCAATTAAGCTTATCAAATTTAAGCTTTCAAACCGGTGATTTAGAAATAAAACAATTTATAAAATTAATAAAACCTAAGTTAATAGAAAATGATTTAGAAAAGAATTATTTTGATTTAACCTATGAAGAATTGATAGAATACCAATTAAATATTATTTATGAAATTGCAAAAGATAATGATAAAACACATATTATAATAATTGATACACATTTAACTAAAAATTTGTTTAATAAAATTTTAAATATTAGTGAAGGGAATATAAAGTTTATAATTTTGCAAAATTTATATAATGACAATATAAAACTGGCTGATTATATTTTAATAAACAATAAAATTTTAGACTTAGCAGATGAAGAAAATATAAATACATTTATATTTGAAGAATTACCATTTCATTTAGACCCAAATGAAATCAATGAAATGTTTACTGAATATTTAAAAAACAATAAAACATCTAGAGTTATTGAATTATTCAACGTTTTGTAAAATAAATATAAAAATATACACAAATTAATAAATAATTGATATAATTAATTTGAGGTTTTGGTACCCTAAGAATTTTTGCTATACTAATACAAATTTTAAATTTGTTAAAGGTTCAATAATGTTTTGGTACCCTAAGAATTTTTGCTATACTAATACACATGGCTGTTAAAAGCAAGTTAGAAGTTGGTTTTGGTACCCTAAGAATTTTTGCTATACTAATACAGAAGAAAAAGAAAAATTATTAAATAGTATGTTTTGGTACCCTAAGAATTTTTGCTATACTAATACTATTTAACTTCATTAGTATAGTCTTTACCAGTTTTGGTACCCTAATAATTTTTGCTATACTAATACTATCTCACTCTAAAAAAAGAGAACATAGCAGTTTTGGTACCCTAAGAATTTTTGCTATACTAATACATGATCGCGAGGATATTTGTCGCGAAATAAGTTTTGGTACCCTAAGAATTTTTGCTATACTAATACCGTTAAGTTGCATATCTACTGTAGCGTCGTGTTTTGGTACCCTAAGAATTTTTGCTATACTAATACTAACTGCATATCTACATACTACTGCTTGTCGTTTTGGTACCCTAAGAATTTTTGCTATACTAATACAAAATAATGTTCCAATTATTAAAGATACACGTTTTGGTACCTTAAGAATTTTTTGCTAAAAAAATTTAATTTCTCGCTAAAAAAACAAACATATGTTATACTCAATATAAAGAGGCAGTTATGAAAAAAAATATTAAAATAATATTAATAACAATATTCACAATATTACTAGTTGCATTAATTTCATTTATCACATACAAATTACTTGATCCATACGTGATTAATATAGAAATAAGTGAAATAAATCAAAATAACAATGTTGAACTTACTATAAATATCAAATCATTTTTTAATGATAAAATTTATTGTCAAATAACTGAAGAAAAACTTGATGAAAATAACTGGGTATTATCTAAAAATAACAAATGTAAATTTGAAGTAGATGCTGGAAACTATAAAATTTATTTAAAAAGAGGGAACAAAATAATAAATAAAACAACAAATAAAAAAGTAGAAATAAATAAAATTATATCTATCACACCAACAAAAGAAAAAATATATTTACCAGTAAATGGAAAAGAAAAATTGGAAGTAGAATTAATAACACTTGGAGATATAGAAAAAACACTAACATATAAAGTAGAAGATGAAAATATTGCATACATAGAAAATGAAACTGTATATGCAAAAAAAGAAGGAAACACAAACATTATAATTACATCGGTAGATGGTAACGAAGCTAAAGTAGAATTAATTGTAACAAACTTAATAATAAAACAAGTTATAAACAATAAAAAAGCCAAATTAACTTGTCAACAATACACTGAAGAAGAAGCACATTTATTAGATGAAATACTATTTGACCGAGTAAATACCGTAGGATATGCAACAAGAGCAAGTGTTGTAGAAGCTGCAAGATTTTTAACAATGAGTCTTCCAGTAAAAATACCATATTTTTTTGAAAATGGCAGACTAAACAACCATCCAGGAAGACCAAAAGCAGACGGAGAGGGAAGATATTACCATAAAGGTTTATATTTAAGCACAGATAAAATAGAAGAAATAACTGCAATAAAAGCAGGACCAGCAATCTGGGGATGTCCTTTAATGAATTACCAAACGGAAGCTGGCTTTATTGGTGGAAGAAAATACCCGAATGGTTTAAGTTGCAGTGGGTTTGTATCATGGGTTTTATATAATGGAGGATTTGATGTTGGTGACTCAGGAGCAGGAGACTTTACATATAGAGATGACGATTTATGTGATTTAGGAGAAAGAGTAGAATTAACTTATGATCTAATGACTTCTGGCAAAGTAAAAGTTGGAGATTTAATTGGAAGAGATGGACACATAGCAATAATTGTAGGGCTCGACGAAAATAATATCTATATTGCAGAAAGCTTAGCCGCTGGAGTAAATGTTGAAACATTCGAAAGATATAGAGGAGT
>CALVQQ010000020.1 GCA_944358255.1 uncultured Bacilli bacterium
TTTCCACCTAGTATATTTGTTTTACCAGTGCTTGCCCATTTATCAGCTAATGTTGCCATTGGACTGGATGGTGTTATAGGATAAATACCACATACTTCACTAAATAAGTATGCAGCCGTTATACATGCTTCATTTCCATCCATTATCTTATAGTTTTTCATATCATCACCTATGCTAATTATATAACAAAAAAAAGGTAATATCTATACCTTGATATAACCTTAAGATTTATTTGTCACAATTACCATTTGTAATACATTCTACATAATATGTAGAAAATTTTAGCAATTCAGTATTTATATAATCTGTTCCATATTGCTCACTTAATGTTGGCTCGCAACTAAATAAATTAGTTCCTAACCCCAATCTTTCTCCTTCAATAGTCGCACCTAATGCTGCTAGTGTAGTTGGGTACATGTCCATAGTTGTAAATTCGCGATTATTTGTACATCCACTGCTTTTTGTATTTATAAATGTATTATATATTTTTCTATTACTTGAATCTATGTTATTAAATGTGTAAGAGTTCATGCTAACATGGTCTCCTGTTATTATTATCACAGTATCATTATAAAAATCTTGTTCTTTTAACCATTTTATAAAATTATATACTTGAGTTGAAGAACATCTAACTGAATTTAAATATGGATTGTCATCAAAGTCTTCACAAAAATCACTTACGTAACCATCTAGAGTATGTGTATCAACTGTTAGAAGAGTAAAATTAAATGGCTCGTCTTTTTTAGCGATTTCGGTTAATTTATTTTTTGCATATTCAAACAATTTTACATCTTCATATCCCTAAAAAACATAATAATCTTTTGGTATAATACTCTCTTCTATGGCTGTATAATAATCATAAATTTCATAGTTTCCATGTTGTTCAAAGTATTTTCGCCTTCCACCAAATGTTGCATCTGAACCTACCATAAGATAATTTTGATATCCATTGTCGTTTAAAATTTCACCTAGTGAGTAAACACCCGGCATAAAATTTTCATAATTTTCATATTCTTCATTTCCATTGGATATAGATTTTAAAGGTACTCCTGCAGTATGCGATATCATGGCAGCAATTGTCCAACTTGAGCCTGAAATAGAATCTGCCCCACCTAATTTATTTGAATTTGAAAAGTATAAATTATCATATGCTAATTCCATTAATTCTGGTATATAATTTTTTTCAAATTGACCACCATTACTATAATCTGCATAAGTAGTTTCCATAGATTCTAAATATATATAAATTAAGTTTTTCTTTTCTTCATTGAAATTTACATTTACTGTTTCAGGATCAATATAATGTTCTTCAAAAAAAGTTGACTTTTGAAGATTACCTTTAACATAATCAATTATATAGAATTTTGTTACAAATAAATAAATTGCATAACAGAAAAAAACAAAAATTAAAAACAATAAAATTTTTTTAATTAACTTTATAAAATTAATAGTAATTTCTAATTTTCTGATTTTTATGTAAATAAGTGTTTGGCAATTTCTTGTTGTATAATGTAAATAATATATTACTGACACTAATATTAAAAAAATAGAAAATGGTTTAACTATACATGAAATGATAAATGAATTTATTATATCCTTGCTAGCATTAGTTACCGAATTACTTAGTGTAAATAATATTTGGTCAAAAGAAGTAAATTCAAAATTTTCTAGTGCCCACTTTGTACCAAAAATAATTTCTATTGTTAAAAATAAAATTATAATTAATATTAATTTAAAAGTTTTATTTCATTTTTTTCCCTTACTACAATATTAACATTTACATTTTCTTCTATTATTTTAAAAATTATTGGTAAAATAATTACTAAAATCAATGTCATCCACATGTATTTAAAAATAAATTCATATGTGAATATACTTTCCATATAATAAAAATTTTTTTCACTACTTATGAAGTAAACCGCACTATTACCAAGTAAATTAATAACAAAGTTATACATGAAATATTTTATAATTAATTCGTAATTAAATTTACTAATTTTATTTAATTTAATGTCAATATATATTGAAATAAAACTTGGAATAAAAAAACATATAAAAGCAAACATACTTATACTTCCTTTCTATGCGTTGTGCTTTACCATAATTATGACTAAATTTCAATAAAAAATATTGAAATTTTATTTATTCCAATATTTTTAACCACTCTTTTTTTATGTTTTCAATTGAATAATTTTGTACTTGTTTTAATGATTTATTTTGATATTGTTTTAATTTATTTTTATCATTTATCAAATCAGTTATTTCTTTAGCCATTAAATTTTTATCTCTATTTTTGATTAATATGCCAACATCATTTTTCAAAAGTTCTCTGGCACCTGAGGCACTATCAAATGATACACATGGCAAACCATAATCCATAGCTTCTAATAATACAAGCCCAAATGCTTCACTTTTAGATGGCATTACGTATACTGATGAATTTAAATATTCTTTTTCCAGTTCTTTACTGTTTAAGAAACCTGTCATTTTAATATTTTTAACTTTTAACTCTTTTATTTTTTTCTCAATTTTCTCTCTTTCGTAACCATCTCCACATATTGTTAATTTTACTTTGCTGTCCAACTTATTAATAATATACATAACATCAATTAAATCTAAAAAACCTTTTTCTTCACTTAATCTTCCAACTGAAATAATATTTTTAGTAGTTAATTCACTTTTTTCACAATTTTTAATTTCTATTGGATTATGTATTAGTATATTTTTAGGACCATTTATTTTGGGTTTATAAAATTCATAAAGCTCTTTTGTGCAATGTACTACATAATCAAAAGTATTAACAGAATTAATAAATCTATTTATATATTTTTCATCATTATTATGGAAATTATGTTCAGTAGCAATTTTAATAGTTGATTTATTCTTTAGATATTTGCTAACTATTTCATTTTGGCTAACTCTAGTAGTAATACAAAAATTTGTATTAATCTTTTTAATTTTTGATATAAGCCTATTTCTTGCTATTAGTTTTATTTTATTTCTTCTAATCAATTCTTTAATTAATTTAAAATATTTTTTATTTTTGAATAATAATTTGGCTGATGTATCATAAGGGTTTCCATCACACATAAATTCCATATTTATTCCATTGCTAAACTTAAAAGCAGGTTTTTTATTAAATTTGTATTTAACAATTAAATTTATGTCGTAATCTTGTTCTAACATTTTACATAGCAATGAAATATACCTTTCAATTCCACCATAATCCAAATGTTCACATAAAATAGTTATCGATTTCATTTTCTACCTTTTTCTTTCACAATATATATTTGAAATAGAGTTTTTTTTATCCCATTTCTAATTAAATATTTGTATCCCTTATGAATTTGGTTCATTAAATGTTTACATTTTAAAACTAATATTTTTATTATTATTAATAGTTTTGTTGTAAAATTACAATTTAATATGGATAACAATTCATCAATTAAACAAGGACATGCGTAATATAAATTATTTGTCACTTTTAGTAATAATTTATTTTTATTATATATTTTTTGTCTTTCAATTTCTATTATTGTCTTTTTCCAAAATTCTTTTCCTTCTTTTTGTGATAATATGTTATTTGAATCTTGCTCATGATGTATTCTAGAAATGGCTAGGCTTTTTCCAATATGTATAAATTCATATTTTTTTAATAATTTAAACCATAAATCATAATCTTGTGAATATTTCATTTTTTCATCAAATAGCCCAACTTCTAAAAGATGAGTTTTTTTAATTAACATTGTTATTCCATTCAAATCAATATTAATTAGTGGGTCATATTTAAATTTTATTTTTTTGCATTTGTGTTTAATAATTTTTGATTTGTTTTGATACAATAAATCATAATCACTATAAACAATTTGTTTATCATTTTTTATGAATTTTATCGATTCTTCTATTTTATTTGGATAATATATATCATCATGGCTTAACCATGAAAAATATTCGCCAGTCATATTTTTTATTCCAATATTTAGAGCAGAACTAACACCGCCATTTTCTTTTTCTATATATTTAATTTTATTTCCATAAGATAATGCGATTTCTTTAGTTTTACCATTATCATTACTACCATCATTTACTATTATTATTTCTAAATTGCTGTATGTTTGTGATAATGCGCTATTAATTGCATCTGATAAATAGTTAGATCCATTGTATACCGGAATAATAACACTAACTTTTGGATGTTGCATTAAATTTCAAAATCCTTTTAACTTTTCTTCTAAAGTTAATAGGCAATTTTCTGTATAAATACAAAAGCCTATTATTTGTGAAAATTACGGTATTTTCAGTTAATTCTGAATCTTGTATTTTTTTTAACTGACTTAATAAAACTTCTGTTTCGTTATCCAATATATTATTTTTGTGGAATTTTATAATTTCCAAATATATATTGATCAATTTTTCCAAATAACATTCCAAATTATAATTTTTCATTGCATATTCATGGCTTTTTTTTGCTAAATTATTTCTTAAAGAATTATTTTTTATCATTTTCACAACCACATTAGGATATTCGTTTTCTTTTACAGCAATGCCTGAATATGGAGAATTAATAACCTCTGGCAAGGCACTTCCTGAACAATCTAAAGCTATAACCAATGTTTCGCAGCTCATAGCTTCTATAGCCATTAACCCAAATGTTTCTTGCTTTGACGGCATTAAAAACAAATCAGATATTTGGTATAACTCAGCCAAAAATTTATCATCTTTTACCCAACCATATTCATGAATATCAAATTTACTTTTAAATTCATTTAACAAATTCTTTTTTCCTACAACTATAATAGATAAATTTTTTTCGTTTATATAATTTAATGTATTTTTTATAATATCTATACCTTTATATTTACCATCATCAGCTCTTAACATAATAACTTTGTTTTTTAAATTTATCTTTAACTCTTTTTTCTTTTTTTGTTTTTCTATTTCAGAAATTGGTTTAAATATATTTTGATTAATGCCAAATGGAAGAAAATAAATTTTTTTGTTTTTCCATATAGGAGATTGCTTAACTTTTTTTTCCATCCATTTAGATGAAACTATAGCAAATACATTTGAACGCTGAATATTTTCTTTTTTAATAACAAAATTTAAACTTGAGATATCATTTTCTAGAGGAAATTCCGAATCTAAATATTTACAATCATAACACATTTTTTTCCATTTCTCACAATCAAAGTGATGTACACAATGACCACCCAAGAAAAATGGATCATGCAATGTGATTACTGTAGGTTTTAATTTACTAATTATTGGCAAATAATTTAAATCTATAATATTATGAATTAAATGCATATGAATTATTTGTGACTCTAAAAAAAAGTTTTTTGTTAATAAATTTTTGGTAGAATTTTGTTTTAAAAAATCATATTTTATTGTATTGATATCATTTGACTCTTTATTAAGTACTGCCATCTTGGAATCCATACCATTCTCGCGTAAGCAAAGGTGAAGATCATACCCATTAAATTTATTTCCAATAATATCGTTTGAAGATATTTGTAAATTGCTTATCATTCTACTAATTATATAATTATAAGCAATAGTATATCCCGCTTCATGAAAAAAGTTTTTCATGTCTTTAAAAAATTCAATTTTAGAAGGGGCTAATAATTTATAATCTTCCTCAGTAAGATTATTTATCATTTTTATATATAATGCACTATATTCTTCATCGCCCTTAGAATGGCTTCTTCTACCTTGTCTATTAGATGAATCTCTAGCTGTAACCAAAATTTCTGGAATTAATTTATGTGGAAATTTTGAAAAAGCTCTATAGAAAAACTCAAAATCTTGTGCAACCAATTGTTTTTCATCAAATAACCCAACTTCTTCAAAGCATTTTTTAGGAATTAATAAAGTGCAGCCATGTGTTTGATTATAAATTATTGGATGTAAAAAAGATTTTGCTCTGGGCGGATACTGATTTATATGTTCAATATAATGGGTTTTATATATTTTTTTATATTTTTCATTTATACCATCTAAGTCTGTCATCATAATGGTATTTTTATTTTTTAATTTTGATAATTCATCAATTTGTCTTTTAATTTTGTTTGGATAGTACATGTCATCATGACTTAGCCATGAAAAATATTTTCCTTTCATATTCTTTATTCCTAAATTAAGTGCAGTAGATGTACCACCATTTTTTTTCTTAAAATATTTGATTTTATTGCCATAAGACTTTGCAATTGCTTCAGTATTGTCTATTGACCCATCATTAACAACTATTATTTCAATGTTTTTATATGTTTGTGCTAATGCACTATCAATAGCTTCTTTCAAATAATTTTCACCATTATAAACTGGTATAATTATACTAACTAATGGATTAAATTCTTTCATAATCATTAAACACCTCTAATACTTTCTCCATACTGTCCTGTTAATATATCCTACATAACTCATTATTATTCTTACTACTTTTATTGAAACTGAATCTGTATCATAATCACTAACAACTTTTGGTTTAATTTTTTCACTTGTTACTATTTCTATTGATTTTAATATGTCTTTTGAATCGACTCCACTCATTATAAGTGTTCCCTCATCCATACCTTCTGGTCTTTCGTGAGCTTGTCTTATTGTTATTGCATGGAATCCTAACAAAGATGATTCTTCAGTTATTGTTCCACTATCAGAAATAACACAAAACGCATTCATTTGTAACTTATTATAATCGTTAAATCCTAATGGTTTCATGTATAAAACATTTTTATTAAATTTGTAACCATTTTCTTCTATTTTTTTTCTTGTTCTAGGATGTGCACTAAAAACTATTGGCATATTATATTTTTCTGCTACTTCATTTATTGAATGTATAAGTGCCTCAAAATTTTTAGGATTATCTACATTTTCTTCTCTATGTGCACTTAAAACAAAATATTTATTTTTTTCTAAATTTAATCTTTCTAACACATCGCTTTTTTCAATTTGTTCCATATTTTGACTATAAACTTCTTTCATGCTTGAACCTATCTTAAATACTGTTTCTGGTTTTATTCCTTCATTTAATAAATATCTTCTAGCATGTTCAGTTATTGTCATGTTTATATCACTTAAATGATCTACGATTTTTCTATTAATTTCTTCCGGTACTCTTTCATCAAAGCATCTATTTCCTGCTTCCATATGAAATACCGGAACCTTATTTCTTTTGGCAGAAATGACTGATAAACACGAATTAGTGTCTCCATATAAAAGTATTGCATCTGGCTTATGTTCTTTAATTAAATCATCTGTCTTTTTTATAACATTTCCGATTGTCTCTGCTGCAGTTGCACCAGCAGCATTCATATAAATATCAGGTGCTCTTAAATTTAAGTCTTTGAAAAATACTTCATTTAATTCATAATCATAATTTTGTCCAGTATGAACTAAAATGTGTTCTACATATTTGTCTAATTCTTTTATGACAGTAGTTAATTTTATTATCTCTGGTCTAGTACCAACTATAGTCATTACTTTCATAGATACATTTCCTCTTTTCTTATATATTTTTCTCCGTATAGTTCTTTGTGTTCTATTATCCAATTTTTCATTTCTTCAATAATTTGTTCATAACTTGGTATATCAAAATGACATTTTTGGCTTGGTAATAAAGTTTTTTTACTTACTTGCTCTCCATTAGGAATTATTTCTATTTCTTTGTTAAATTTTTCTTTAAATAACTGCAATAAAGAATATTTATCTATAACGTCTCCATTAACCACATTATATAATCCTTTTAAATCATTTTTTATTGCAAATTCTATTTTTTTTGCGAATTCTATTGTTGTAACACTTGTCTAAATAACATTTGTAAATCCTTGGACTTCACCAGTTTGTTTCATAAACCAATTAAATAATCCAATTCCATTTTCATTAATATCAGGTCCTACTATAGATGTTCTTAATGTCACACTTCTGTTATTGTTTATTTCACCTAATGCTTTACTTCTACCATAAAAACTTGTAGCGTCTTGAAAACTATCTTCAGTATAACTTCCTGTGTTACCACTAAAAACACAGTCAGTACTTATGTGTATAAATTTAAAACTATATTTTTCTGATAATTTATCTATGTAATGAGGTAATAAGCTGTTTGCAACGATAGCTAAAGGCTTGTTTTCTTCAGCTTGTTGATTTAATATTCCAATACAATTTATTACTACATCGGGTTTTGTTTGTTCTACTATTTTATCTAATTGTTTAATGTCTTTTTCAACGTCAAAATATAATGGATCATCATTTTTTCTTGTGGTTTTTATTACACCACACCCTTTTTCGAAAAAATATTGACTAACAACATGTCCTAGCATTCCAGTTGAACCTAATACTAATATTTTCATTTTACCTCCTTATTTGAACAAATCTAATTTTAATAATAATTTTTTCATTCCTTCAACGTCTAATCTTGTTGTGTTATCTGAATTATATTCTTGAATAATTGAAAATTTTTCATTTCCTTCTAACTCATATTTTTGATAATTTAAGTCTCTATTGTCTGATTTGATTCTATAATAATCTCCCATGTCTTCTGCTGTAAGCATTTCTTCTTTTGTAACTAGAACTTCATAGGCTTTTTCTCCATGTCTAGTTCCTATATATTTTATAGGCACATCACTGTTTTTTAATTCTTTTACAGCTTGTGCCAAAGTATCTATTGTTGCAGCTGGGGCTTTTTGAACAAATAAGTCTCCTTGATTTCCATGCTCAAAGGCAAATAAAACTAGATCTACAGCATCTTCTAAAGTCATCATAAATCTTGTCATATTTCCATTTGTAACTGTAAGGGGGAGGCCTTGTTTAATTTGTTCACAAAACAAAGGTATTACGCTCCCTCTAGAAGCCATTACATTTCCATATCTTGTTCTGCAAATTATAGTTCCGCCTTCTTTTATATTTCTACCTTTTGCAACGGCAACTTTTTCCATTAATGCTTTACTCATTCCCATTGCATTTATTGGATATGCGGCTTTATCTGTACTTAATACTATAACCTTTTTAACTCCTTTATTTATGGCCGCTTCTAAAACATTATCTGTACCTAATACATTTGTTTTCACAGCTTCAACTGGAAAAAATTCGCAAGATGGAACTTGTTTTAATGCTGCCGCATGAAACACATAGTCAACTCCATCCATTGCATCTTCCACACTTCTATAATCTCGCACGTTTCCTATATAAAACTTAATTTTATCGTTTTTATATTGAATACGCATGTCTTCTTGTTTCTTTTCATCTCTTGAAAATATTCTTATTTCTTTTATACTTGTATTTAAAAATCTTTTCAATACTGCGTTTCCAAAAGAACCAGTACCTCCTGTAATTAATAGTGTTTTGTCTTTAAAAATATCATTATTCATTTTTTAACTTCTCTCCCATCTCTTCTTCATAATATTTTTTACATACTTCTTTTGATTCACCTATCATTCTTACTTTTCCATGGTCAAGCCATATAACTCTTTGACACAATTCTTCTATTTGTTTTAATGAATGTGATACAAAAAGAACAGTAGTTCCACCTTTAATCATTTCCAACATTTTGTTTTTACTTTTTTCTTGAAATTTTATGTCTCCAACAGATAGTATTTCGTCTACAATAAGAATTTCTGGATTTACTACTGTTGCTATTGAAAACGCTATTTTTGCTACCATACCTGAAGAATAGTTTTTTAGTGGTACATCTAAGAAATCTTTAAGTTCTGAAAAGTCAACTATTTCATCAAACTTTTCTTCTAAAAACTTCTTACTATAACCTAATACTGCTCCATTTAGAAATATATTTTCTCTAGCTGTTAGTTCCATATCAAATCCTGCACCTAATTCTATCATTGGTGATATAACACCATTTACTGTCACTTTTCCTTCTGTTGGTTTCATAACTCCACTTACTACTTTTAAAAGTGTACTTTTACCTGCGCCATTTTGCCCGATTATTCCAACCACTTCGCCTTTGTTAACTTCAAACGAAACATCTTTTAATGCCCAAAATTCAGGTATTTTTCTTCGCTTTTGAAATGTTAATGTTCTTATAAATGCTTCTTTTATTGAAAAATCTCTATCTATTCCAAGATTAAATCTCATTGATACGTTTTCTACTTTTATCATTTCTTCCTCCTTATGCATAATATATAAATTTGTCTTGTTGTTTTTTAAAGAAAATTGAACCAATAATAAAGAATCCAACGCCAAATAATCCACACATTATAATGTTAGATGTGCTTGGAATTTCATTATAAAGTATTATTGTTCTAACTAATGTTATAAACTGATATAACGGATTTAATTGAAAAAATCCCTGTAAGTTTGTTGGCAACATTGAAATATCATAGAAAATCGGAGTAAAATAAGTCCATATAGTCATTATAATACCATATATATATAGAATGTCTCTTAAAAACACGGTCATTGCCGAAAGTAAAAATCCCATACCAACTGTAAAAAGAAACATACATATAAATGCGTATGGAATTAATAAATAATAGATGTTAATAACACATCTAGTGTCACCACTTCCTGTGAATAAAATAATGATTAAAAGTGGAATTAATGTCAATAAAAAGTTTATTCCTACAAAAAGACATTTTGACAATGGGAAAATATACTTTGGAATATATACTTTGTTAATTAGTGGAAAATTAGTTATTATTGAAGACATTGCTGATGTGCTTGCTTCATTAAAATAGTTGAAAATTACTAATCCAGATAAAAGATATACTAAATAATTTACTCCTTCAACTTTAAATTTAAACATATTAGAAAATACAAGTGCCATAACGGCCATCATCAATACTGGGTATAGTAAACTCCAAACAACGCCCAGTACACTTCTTTTATATTTTACTTTAAAGTCTCTCATTATCATTTGACTCATAAGGAATGAATACTTTTTAAAATTATTATAAATATTTGTTAATGCTTTCATTTTATCTCCCTTTGTGTATTATTATACCTATTTTTCGTGGGTTTTACAATATAAGTGACAATATATTTTTGTTAACAATTTGCTTTTTTCTATAATCTTTTTTAATTTATTTCTTTTTTTTAAGTACTTACATTTTTTCCAATTTTGATAATTTTTATTTAAATGACTAAATGATTCATCAATAAACTTATTTCTTAGACCACTATTTTTTTGATATCTTTGTCTAATATTGTAAATTGTCAATAATTTTACAACTGTATTTTCAATTTCTTTTTTACTATATATTTTTTCACATAATTTTACTATTTTAAATATATCAAAAACTTTTTTATCCATTGTTGTTGTTTCACTGTTATTATGAATTAAATAGTAATATAAGTATTCATTAACCATACTAATTTTATTTGATGAGTGTATATATTTTAATACAAAGTATACGTCTTCATATTTTGTTTCTATTGGAAAAGTAATGTCTTTTTTTATTATTATGTCTTTCTTATATAATTTAGGCGCGCCTAAATTTATGTTATGTAAATTATTTATTATTTCTTTTTTATCTAGCGTATCAAATGTGTACATATCAGTTTTTTCTAACTTCTTATTGTCTTCATAAACTGAATAGTATTTTGCATAACATAAATCAGATTTATCTTTTTCTAATTTTTTTACTAATTTTTCAATCAATGTCTTTTCAATATAATCATCACTATCTAAAAAGTATAAATATTCTCCTTTTGCTTTTTTAATTCCATAGTTTCTAGCTAGAGAAATTCCGCTTTCTTTTAATGAATAAGTTTTTATTGTTTTATATTGTTTTAAGATTTCTAAACTGTTATCTTTACTTCCGTTTTCTATACATATTACTTCTATGTTTTTATATGTTTGTTTGAGTACACTATCAATGCATTTTTTCAAATATTTTGATGAGTTATGAACAGGTATTATTATACTAACTTTTTTTTCCATATTAATCTTCCTTATCGATAAAGTCTTCAATCAGTTTTACCATGTTGTCTGTGTTGCTTTTATATTTTTTAGGTTTAAATGTTTTTGCTTTTTCTATTGCTAAATTTAGTTCTGTTAAATCTAATAATGGTATGATGTATCCTTCTATTCCAAAGTTTTCTATTATTTGTATTTGGTGATCGTTTAAAGCTTCTTTATATTTTTTTAATCTTGGTGTTGCAATTACTGTTTTATTGTATTTTAATGCATCTATTATGCTTCCTACTCCACCATGAGAAATTATTAAATCTGCAGATTTAATATATTTGTCAAATTCATCTAGTTCTAAAAATTTTATAATTTTCATATTTTTTGACTTGAATTTTGTTTTTCCACCTTGAACTATCACCTGGTCTTTTATGTTTCCTGCTTCTATTTCTTTGTCCACTGCTTTTAGTAGTCTATCGAATGTTAACTGTGAACCTACTGTTATAAATATCAATATATCCACCCCCCATAAATGGAATCTTTGTATTGTTTTTTCATTTCTTTCCACTGTACTATAAATAAATCTGCAAATTTATAAACTATTTTTCCAGTAGCTGATTTTGTATTTCTGTTTGCAAATGTTTCAATAAAAATGATTTTACTTCCGAATATTTTGCCAATACAACATATTGGTCCGGCAGTATGCGCTCCGGTTGTTACTATGTATTTAGGTCTAAATCTTAAATAATAGATAAAGCTTATTATTGTGTTTATTGTTAGTACAAATGGATAAATCAATTTTTTCTTTCTAGTTCCATATATTAAAAAATGAGTGTTTTTGTGTCCATACTTTTTCTTTAAATTTTTACTTGAATCTGTTTTTTCTGTAATTAATTGATATTTATATTTGTAAAGCATACTATTTAACATTAGTAATTCGTTTAAGTGTCCTCCTGTACTTGAAATGAATAAAACTTTTTTATTGCTTTTTTTATCTAATTCATTAAATAGTTTTTCCCAATTTTTTTTGGTATTTTCTAATGTGTAGTTTTTAATATTGGATAATGATTTTTGTTGGTATTCTTTTAATATTTTTTTGTTATTTAATAGTTCAATTATTTTGTTAGCCATTTCTTTTTTGTCTCTGTTTTTTATTAATATTCCATTGTCATTTTTTAATAATTCTTTGGGCCCTGATGCACTGTCAAATGAAATTATTGGTAATCCCATATTCATTGCTTCTAATAGTACTAAGCCAAATGATTCAGTTATGCTTGTCATTACATATAAGCTTGCGTTTAACATGTGATACTCTATTTCTTTTGAGTTTAAATATCCTGTTAAGTTTATATTGTCTTTTAATCCACATTCATTAATTTTGTCTAATATTAATTTTTTCTCGCTTCCATCACCTATAAGTGTAAGTTTTATTTCTTTGTCTATTTTTGTTACTAGTTTCATGACGTCTATTAAATCTAAAAAGCCTTTTTCTGGTTCAAATCTTCCTACTGCTATTAATTGTTTATTTTTTAATTTTGAATGTTCTTCGCTTTCTTGTTCAATAAAGTTTGGTATGTTTGTTACTTTTGTTCCTAGGTATTCTTTATATAAACTTTCAATTTCTTCGTTTACAACGATTAGTTTGTCGTAGTGTTTTAAATTTTTAGATAATGTTTTCAAGTATTTTTTTGTGGGATAATTATGCTCTGTCGCTATCTTTTTTATTTTGGAGTTTTTTAAATATTTATTTACCATTTTTGTTTCATATAATCTAGTTGTTATAACGTAATCGCATTCTAATTCTTTTATAGCTTTTTTTGTTCTAACTTTTTTTAAAAATAGTATTTTTATTGATTTAAAACCTTCACTAATTATTTTTATTATGTTTTTATGTTTGATTGCTTGTTTAATTTCTTCTTTGTTTGATTTTCCATCTATTAAATATTTAATGTCAATTTTATTGCTAAAATTAAATGATGGTTTTTCATTCATTTTGTATGTTATTATCAAGTTTATTTTGTATTCGTCTTGTAGCATTTTACATAAACTTGATATGTATTTTTCTATTCCGCCATAGTTTAAATGCAATGATATAATTGTAATTTTTTTCATATTATTACTGCCTTTCTTGATATTATTTTACCATATTTTTGTCAAATAATAATAGAGGAATAAATATACTTACTGCTGGAGACACTAAAACATGCCCTGAAAGAAATGCTATTGTAATTGCTAATAGTAAACTTAATTTTGTATTTGCCGTATATTTTGGTTTCTGCCTGATAATTAAAATTATTAGTATTGTTGCTATTAATGCAAACCCTATTATTCCATAATTTATGAAGATATCAAAGAAATCCATTTCACTTTGCCTATGTTCGGCTCCTATGCCTAAGAGTATTTCTACAGTGCTGCTTTCTTTATATGTTTTTATGTTTTGACTGAGTAATTTTAATCTAGATCCTAATAAAAAGTGATCGATTAGTTCGGTATCTGTAAATATTTCAACTATGTTATCAACTTCTAAATATTCTAAGTGTATTTTTATATTTTTGTAAAAACTTGTTTTAGGTAATAATATTGCTGTAGAAATTATTATTATAAAAAGGCCAGTTAGTATAAAAGTAATTTTTTTGGTGTCTTTTTTTCTTATTAGTTTATATAAACTGTATAAAAGATAAAACCCACATATGATTGCTAACGATAATATTGGTACTTTGGTACCTATGCTAAAAAATGTTATTAGTATTATTATTAGATACAAGACTGATAAGATTTTGTTTTTCTTTGTCATTAAATATACTATAAGTATTGGTGTTAAAATTGATAAAATCGTGCTTATTTCATTTGCTGAATTAAACCAGCCAACTTGACCAACTTTTGCTATTTCGTAACTATTAAATCCGATATTTAAAATGTTGGGAATAAAAACTAGTAATAGGTATGTTGTAAAACATGCGATGTAGTATTTTGAATCAATAGATTTTTCTAAATTTATAAATGTTATTGATAATATGATAAAATAAAATGTTTTAAAAATTACTGTTGTTTCATACGTTATGTTTCCATTGGTTAAAATTGTTTTTGTTAAAAATAATGCTATGTAGGTAAAAATTACTGATAAAAATATTATTGTTTGTTTTTTGTTATCTTTTAAAAATATTGAATAATATATCATTAGTAACATAAATAATCCTCTGATTATTATTCCTATTGTGAGTTGGTCAATGTTGTACTTAATTCCAATGGATGTAAATAAATCTAAAAAAGGAGATATTATTAAAAATACTCCTATTATTGTTGTAATGTTAGTTTTAATTGTATTATTTAACTTTTTCATAATTCTACCTATTTTTCTATTAAAAATTTTAACATTTCTTCATTGCTCTTTTCATTATAAATTATGTCGTAAATTAAATCAATAATTGGAATGCAAGCACCTGTATTTTGTAATAATTTTTGTATGGATTTTAGTGTGTATAGTCCTTCTATAGTCGTGTTCTCTCTATATTTTATTGCTTCTTCTTTTTTTCCAGATCCTAACATTTTACCAAAAGTAAAATTTCTAGAGTTTTGGCTAGTACATGTCATTAGAATGTCTCCAAATCCTGCAAAGGAAAGAATTGTTTTTTTATTTCCGCCTAATACGTCAATTATTTCTTTTATATCATTTAATGCTTCAGTTAGAAATAATGCTTTTGTTGAATCTGCTACATTCATTCCTTCTAACATTCCTGAAGCTATTGCCATTACGTTTTTTATTGCACCACATATTTCTATCCCTATTATGTCTAGAGTTGGTCTTAATTTTGTCTTTGGATTAGCAAAAGCCTGTATTATTGTTTTTCTAGTTAATTCATTTGTTGTTCCAAGTGATAATCCAATGGGAACGTCTTTTATAATATCTACTGCAAACGTAGGTCCTGATATTACAGCAAGTTTATTTGTATTAATATAGTCTAGCACTACATCTGTTAAAAATTTACATGTGTCTTGTTCAATACCTTTTGTTGCTATTAGAATATGTTGTGTTGATTTTATATATTTTGCCAATTGTTTTGATATGTCATCTACTGCAAACGCGGGTACTGCTATTATAATTATTTTGCTATTATTTACAGCTTTTTTCATACTTGTCGTTATTTTTATTTCCTTTGGAATTTTATAATTTGGTAATTTACTACTAGTTCTCGTTTCAACAAGTTCTTTTTTTTGTTCTTTAGAATATGTCCACATTTCTATGTCGTTTTGATTCATTAAAAGTCTGCTTGCTAATGCTAAACCGTATGCCCCTGAACCTAAAATTGCTACTTTCACTACTTTTTTTCTCCTTTTTCTCTATCAAATATTATGTTTGTTTTA
>CALVQQ010000021.1 GCA_944358255.1 uncultured Bacilli bacterium
GAGCCTGTTCCTGAGCCAGAACCAGAGCCTGTACTTGATCCAGGACGACCTCCACCTCCTCCGCTGACGCCACCGCCACCTGTCCCGGAACCAACCCAGCCAGGGTTACTGCCGCTTGTTCTTTCTGCATCTTCTATTGCTTTATACATATTAATATTTTCTAATGTAGCTTTTTCTAAACAACCTTGGTAATTTATGTTACCATTTATTAGTGTAATCAATAAATTTATAAATGTTGGAATTAAAAGTACTACAATAGCAGATATAATTTTTGAAGAAATTTCCTTAAATGTTACGCTTGTTTCTTCATTTGTAATTATTGTCTTTACTAATTTTATCATTACCGATAAAATCAAAATTACTGGAGTTATATAACATATTGCCTGAATTCCAATCTTACACAAGTAATATACCCCTAAAACCCCTGAATTTTCACATCCATCTAACATTTTATCACCTCTTATTTTTTCTAAAATAAATTTAAACTTAATTGAGAACTCTCTGGTAGATCTTCAAATACTCCAAGTCCTCTTAATTTATCAATTAATGTTTGAGAGATTTTTCCTCTGTATTGTACATCTTCGATACTTACAAATGGTCTTTCATTTCGCTCTTCCACTAATTTTTTAGCTGCGGTATCTCCCATTCCATCTAATACTGTAAATGGAGGGTAAAGTCCATCTTTGTTTTCATTTAAAACAAACATAGTTGCATCACTTTTGGTAAGCGATATGTTTTCAAATTTAAAACCTCTAAGTACCATTTCTTTTGCTACCTCAAGTGTGCTTTTTACTGCTTCCTCTTTAACAGATGCATCATAACCTTTTTCATCTATTTCTTTAATTCTTGCGTTTAATGTATTTATTCCTCCTAACATAGCTTCTATATCAAAATCACTCTTTCTAATTGATAAAAATACTCGGTAGTAATTGATTGGATGGTGTACTTTAAACCAAGCAACCCTAAATCCATTTGTCACATATGCTGCTGCGTGAGCTTTTGGAAACATGTATTTTATTTTTTCACAACTATTTATGTACCAATCTGGTACATTAGCGCCTTTTAATACTTCTTTATGTTCTTTCCATGTGTCTGGCTCTTTTGCGGTTTTGCCTTTACGTATAAATTCACTTATTTTAAATGCTTTTCCTTTATCAATTCCACATTTTATTAAATAAATCATTATGTCATCACGACATCCTATTACTTGGTCGAATGTGCATGTTCCACTTAAAAGTAAATCTCTAGCGTTTCCTGCCCATACATCTGTTCCATGGGCTAGACCTGCAATTTTGATTAAATCGGCAAATTTTGTTGGATTAATTTCTGTAAGCATTTTTATTGCAAAATTAGTTCCAAATTCTGGTACACCCCATGTTCCGGTTGGACACCCGAGTTCTTCTGCAGTTACTCCTAATGCTTTCGGACTAGTAAATAATGATAATACATCTTTGTCATCAAGTGGTATATCATTTATATCAATTTTAACATCATCACATAAATATTTCAAGACTGTTGGGTCATCATGTCCTAATATATCTAGCTTTAATACATTTTCTTCTATATCATGAAATTCAAAGTGAGTTGTATACCAGTCTGCTTCTGGGTTTTCTGCAGGATATTGATATGGTGTAAAGTCAAATACATCTTTATATGCAGGAATTACTATTATTCCTCCAGGATGTTGTCCACTTGTTCTTTTGATTTTTGTTATTCCACCAGCAAGTCTTTCGATTTCTGGCCTTCTCATCGTTATTCCTTTTTCTTCCATATATGCTTTTACAAAACCATATGCTGTTTTTTCGGCTATGGTACTTACTGTTCCTGCTCTGTAAACGTTGTGCTCTCCAAATAATACTTTTGTATATTCATGAGCTCTTGCTTGATATTCTCCACTAAAATTAAGGTCTATATCTGGTGTTTTGTCTGCGTTAAATCCTAAGAATGTTTCAAATGGTATATCTTGTCCGTCTTTTTTCATTTTAGTTCCACATTCACATATTCTATCTGGCATATCAAATCCACTTCCATATTTCATTGATAGGCTTTCTCCGTCTAATTCAAAAATGCTTTTTTTGCAATTTGGGCATACGTAATGTGGTGGCAATGGATTAACTTCAGTTATGTTCATAAACGTAGCGACTAAGCTACTTCCTACACTTCCACGACTACCTACCATGTATCCGTGTTCATTGCTATTTTGTACTAATTTTTGTGCGATTAAATACATTACATCGTATCCACCGCTTATAATTCCACCAACTTCTTTATCAAGTCGCGTTTCTATAATTTCAGGTAAATTTTCTCCATATGTCTTTCTTGCATTTCCATATACCATTTCTCTAACTATGTTGGCACTGTTTTCCATTTTTGGTGGATATAAATCTTTTTTAACTACTTCTATTTCTTCTGGTATATCAGCAATCATGTTACTGTTCTTTACTACAATTTCATATGCTTTTTCTTCACCTAAAAATTCGAATTCTTTTAACATTTCATTTGTAGTCATTAAATATGAATTTGGAATATGTTTTATACTTGGTTTATTAAGTGGGTGAAATCCTCCACCAGATTGTTTTTGTGCAACTAATATCTCTCTATATATATTGTCTTCTGGATCAAGTGTATGTACATCTCCAGTAGCAACAACGGGTTTTCCTATTTTATCTGCTGCAGCTATTATTTTTTTCATTGTTTCTTTTAATTCAAATGGATTTGTAAATTCACCACTTTCAATTAAAAAGTTACATATGCTTGGCGGATTTAGTTCAATAAAATCATAAAGTTCCATGGCATTAATTAACTCATCTTCACCTTGTGTTTTTGCAAGATTAAATATCTCTCCGTTTACGCATCCGCTTCCAATAAGTATTCCTTCTTTTAATTCAATTAATTTACTCTTTGGCATTCTTGGTGTTTTATAGAAGTAATCTGTATTTGCATAACTTATTATTCTAAATAGGTTTTTAAGTCCTACGTTATTTTTAGCAAAAATTGTTATGTGATATGGTTTGTTATTTTTTATTGCAGTTGTTTTATCAACTAAGTTGTTTAAATCTTTCATTAATTTAAAACTTGAATCAAGTGAAGATATCATTTTATATAGTACTTTTGCAGTTGCTTCGGCATCATAGTCAGCACGATGGTGTCCTTCTTCGTCAAATTCGATATTCCATCTTTTTACAAGCGCGCTTAAACTGTGCCTATGCATATCTGGACTTAATACTTTACTTAATTCCATAGTGTCTAATACTGTGTTTTCAAAAGTTCCTAAATTGTATTTTCTATACGCACTATTGAGGAAAGAAACGTCAAATCTAGCGTTTTGAGCAACCATAGGACAAGATCCAAACCATTTAATGAAATCTGTTACAACCTCTTTTTCAGTCCTTTTATCTTTTAACATATCGTTAGTTATATGTGTTAACTCTGTTATTTCATTTCTTAGTTCAACGTTTGGATTAATTAATTCATCAAATCTGTCAATTATTTCACCATTTTTTATTTTTACAGCACCTATTTCAATTATCGTGTCAAATTCGGCATTAAAACCAGTAGTTTCAAAATCAAAAACTACATAGGTACTTTCTCTTAAATCTTCTTCGGTTTCTTTGTTTATTATTTTGAATTCATCATCTACTAAATATATTTCTGCGCCAAATAGGATTTTTATGTCTCCTTTATTTTTATATAATTTTGGGAATGCTTGCACACTGTTTTTGTCTGTAACGCCTACTGCGCGATGACCAAAATCACCAATCTTTTTAAGAAGTTTGTCCCATCTAATAAGCCCGTCCATTTGGCTCATAACGGTATGAACGTGTAATTCAACTCTTTTTTCTGTAGCGTTATCTGTTCTTTTCTCACTTTTTCTGTCAACGCTCATTATGTCTCTTACGTTAAATACTAAATCGTTTGTATATGTATCATGTTTTACATATCCACGCATTTTATACCATGAACTAATTTTAATATCTGTTCTTATTTTTTCTATAATTTCTTTCTCTTTAGTAAATATTTTTGCATAAATTGAATCACTATAATCACTTATTTTAAGTGAAAAAATGGTAAAACCACTGTTCGTTTCTCTTTCTTCCATACCGAAAACAAACACTTCTAATGTTACATCGTTTACTTCTGCAATTATACTTTTTAGTGTAATGGGTTTGGCTTTAATTGGATTGCCAAAAATTACTTCGTTAGATTTTTTATCATCTATTTTTATAACTTCATTACTTTTAAATAATTCTTTTACTTCTTTTTGTAATTCTTCGCTGATTACTGGCTCAATATCTATATTAAAAAATCCCAAACTTTTGAAAAAGTTTTTTATATCTTCTTTTAAGTTATTTACTTTATCTTCTTCTATTTTGTTTAATACTTTTATTATTATTTTATCTTTATCTCTCACTATATCTTTTTCTTTTATACCATTTAACATTGGGCATTTTTCTTTTAATGTGTCAAAACAATAATTAAAATATTCATTAAAAGTATTATTTTCTTCTTCGAATGAGAAATAAAAATAAACTTTTTTTACGTTTTTTATCTTTTCACTTTTTTCAATTAGTTCTTCATATATTTTTAAAGGAATCATTTCCTTTATTTTTATATAAATAGCCCAACTTTTGCTTTCGTTTGATACTTTTACGGTTGTAATCTTTGCGTTAGAAAAATATGAGTAATTTTCTTCATTTAATTCTATTAGTTTTAAAAATCTCTCTAATTTCGCATCCATATTTTACACACTTCCTTATTTATTATACAATTTAAAAAGTGATATTGTAAATAATAAAATATCACTTATTTTATATCTATGTTTTCTTGTGTTAATTTAATTTCATATATTTGGTTATGTTCGTATTTTTTTGGCATTTTTACCTTAATATAATTGGATGTGTAACCAAATAAATAATTGTTCTTTTCTTCTTCTACTAATACTTTTAGTGTTTTGCCTATAAATTTTGATTTATATTTTCTTTCTAATATTTTAGAAAGTTCTAAAAATTTGTTTACTCTTATTTTTTTTGTCTTTTCGTCAACCTCTTCACTTAAATCACATGCTTTTGTTCCATCTCTTTTTGAATATGGAAATACGTGTATTTTTGAAAAACCTATTTCTTTACAAAATTCATAGCTTTCTATAAATTCTTTTTCACTTTCTCCATTAAATCCGACTATTAAATCTGTTGTAATTGAAATGTCTTTTCGTGCTTCACGTATTTTTTCTATTTTTTCTTTAAAATACTCTTTATCATATCTTCTTTTCATTAGTTTTAGAATTTTATCACTACCACTTTGTAGTGGTATGTGTAAATGACTTACAAGTTTACTTTCTTTTTTTATTAAATCTATTATATCATCGTTTATTTCTACCACTTCTATTGAAGATATTCTTAGTCTTTCTAATTTTTTTATTTTTACGAGTTCTTTTAATAAATCATATAGTGTTTTTCCATTACTGTTATATTGTCCTGTATGAATTCCTGTTAATACTATTTCTTTATGTCCGTTGTCTACTAAGTATTCAATTTCTTCTATTGCTTTGTTAAAGTCTTTGCTTCTGACTCTTCCTCTTACGTATGGAATTATGCAATATGAACAAAAATTATTACATCCGTCTTCTATTTTTACAAATGCGCGCGTGTGTGAAGTGTATTTTTTTATTTCCATATCTTCAAATTCAACGTTGTTCATGTCATATATTTTTATTATTTTTTCTCTATTTTGAATGTACTCTTTTATGTAATCTGTTATTTGGCTTTTGTCTTTGTTACCAACTATAATATCAGCACCTTCTACGTTTCCATTTACGTATTGTACGTAGCAACCCATAGCAACAATAATTGCGTTTGGGAAAAGCCTTCTATATCTTTTTATCATTTTTTTGCTTTTCTTATCACTTGTATTTGTCACGGTACATGTGTTTATTATTATTATATCGGGTTGTTCTTCACTATAAATAAAGCCTTCTTTATCCAAAAGGCTTTTTATATATTCGCTTTCATAATTGTTAACTTTGCATCCTAATGTGTATATATAATATCTCATAAATTAGCTCTAAATTCCTTCAATGCTTTCAAAAACTCTTCTTCTTTATAATAAGTTTTGTCTATTTCAACAGGTTCTCCTTTATTTATTGGAGCAACTCTAGTGATTTTTATTCCTGGAACATTTTCATCTTTTGATGCTAAAATAGTTTTGCTTGCTTTTTCTAATAATTCTTCGTAGCTTATTATAGCTTTTTCTTCTTGTTCTTCTTCATAATTTTTTGTTGTTTCATCATCTAATACTATCTTTCCTGTTTCTATGTCACTTTTTCTTTGTGATAACTCTTCATAACTTATTATAGCACTTTCTTCTTGCTCTTGTTCGTATTTTTTAATGTGCTCATATTCTTTGTTCTCTATTTTACTTATGTCTTCTACAATTTCTTTAAGTTCTTGAGTCTTTTCTAAAACGTCATCTGATACAACGAATTCATTGTTATCAAGTTCCTCATTATTAAAATTAAATTGTGATTGTACTAATATTGGTTTTTCTATTTCTTTTTTTTCTTTTACTTCTTTTATTTCTTCTTCTGATTCATCTTCTTCATATTCATTAAATGAACTTGTTATTTGTAATTTGATTAAATATATTATTATTGAAGCAATTATTATCATTAATACTGCTATAAAAATGATAAAGTATTCTCCATGTAAAACTATTTCAACAAAATCATTCCAACTACTCATTTTATTACCTCGCTAACTTAAATAATTTATAATGGACATTAAATAAATTATTACTGTCTCAGTTCTTAAGACCATACTTCCTAAATTTGTTTTTATAAACCCTTTTTCAACTAATTTGTTTTCTTCTTCTTCGGTTATTCCACCTTCTGGTCCAAATAACATGTTTATTGTACCACATACATTGTTTGTATTTAATACTTGTTTTATTGTTTTTACATTATTTTTGTCAAGTGAGCACAATATGTTTACACCATTTAACGGTTCTATTGTGTCAACTGTTTCAACCTTGTGAATAGTTGGTATTTGTATTTGCCTGCTTTGTTCTGCAGCTTCTTTGGCTATTCTTGACCATCTAGTTATTTTTTTATCTTCTGCTTCACTTTTTAATTTATATTTACATCTTAGAAATTGTACTGGAATAAAGTCAGTTATTCCCATTTCTGTGCCTTTTTCTATTATAAAACTCATTTTTTCTTCTTGCAATATTGGAATATATGCGGTTATTTTCCTGTTTTCATTTTTTTCTTTTATTATGTTTTTTATTTTTGTTATTAATAAATTATCGGTAAATTCACAGTTATACATCGTGTTGTTATAAACAACTAATACTTCATCTTTTGGTTTAAATCTCATTACATTTTTTATGTGATTTTCATCGATTTTGTTTAGTATTAATTCGTTATTTTTTTTGTCAACTGCAAAATATTGTTGCATTTTTACCCCCTTAATGTAACTATGGTAATGCCGTCATTTAAGTTATCAGTTTTATATTCTAACACTCTTTTGTCATTTTTTAAATACTCATGTATTACTTTTTTTAGTATTCCTGCGCCTTTTCCATGAATTAATACTATCTTTTTGTTTTTTAATTTGATATTGTCGTTAATAAATTCGTTAACTAAAACAAGAGAAGTCATCGAGTCTTCTCCGTGTAAATCTAATTGTGGTAATATTTTTATAAATGGATCATCTATTTTTGTCATATACTTTATACACTTCTTCCACGTTTGGTATGCTTAATCTGGAACCAATCTTTTTAACTGATAAACCCGCCGTTATATTAGCTATTTTTAAGCATTTTTCTAATGGTAGTTGTTTGCTTAATCCGTATATAAATGCTCCGTGAAATATGTCTCCAGCACCAGTAGTGTCTTTTGCTTCTACTTTGAGACCTGTCATTACTTTTATTTTACCATCTATTTTGTATAAACATCCTTTTTCTTCTAAAGTTACTACTATATTGCAGTTAAATTTGTTTTCTAATGTTTCATAAATGTTTTTTAAACTGTTATTGTCATTAAAATTAAATCTTTCTTTGGCTACTGTTTCAGCAAATCCTTTTGAACATATTAAGTAGTCAACCATTGTACATAATTCAAGTAATTCGTCTGTTATTCTTCCTGCATCTATTACTTTAATTGCATTAGGAAATTTTTCAATTGCTTTTTTGCTTGTTTCATAGAAGTGCCCATCAACGTGTATTATATCAGGTTCGATGTTATATTCAACTGGTTTTAATTCAGGTCTTTTTTTTGCATAATTGAATAATGTTCTACTACCATTTTTTTCATTTACTAATATAAAACTTACTGTTGTATCTTCTTCTTCACTAACTTCTACTAAACTTGTATCTACATTTACATTTTTGTATTCTTCTAATATTTTTTCTCCGAATGTATCTTTTCCGACCATTCCTTGATAGTATGTGGTTACTCCCCATTTTCCTAAAAGATAGGCAGCATTTCCTGCTGGGCCGCCTCCACATTCATATTTTTTGTCAACTCTGTATTTTGTGTTTTCTTTTGGATACTCTTTTACTGGTAAAGTAATATCATAACTTGAATGTCCAATACATAATACTTTCATTTACATCCCTTCTATTCTCTTTATATTTTATCATATAAAAACAGAAATAAAAAGTGTTGTTAGAAAAACTTGTTTAATTTTGTTATAAAAAAAACTACCTTTCAGTAGTTTATGCAACTTTTACAATTTTTACTTTGTAGATGCCATCTGGAGATGAAACTTCAACAGTACTTCCTACTTTTTGATTTAGTATTGCAGCTGCGATTGGGCTTTCATTAGATATTTTATTATTAAATGGGTCTGCTTCTTGGCTTCCCACTATCTTGTATTCTTCAACTTCATCTTCTCCATCATATTGTAATTGAACTGTACTTCCTACATTTACAACATTTTTATCAATGTTTTCTTCATTAATTATTGTTGCATTTTCTAATGTATATTCTAGTTCTCTTATTCTTGCTTCTAATGCTTCTTGATCGCTACGTGCTTGATCATATTCTGAATTTTCAGATAAATCTCCTAAGGCACGAGCATCTTTTAAAGTTTGCATAACTTCTTGTCTTTTATCTATTTTTAAATAATTTAATTCATTTTCTAAATCTAAATATCCCTCACTTGTTAAGAATATTTCTTTCTTTTTCATGTCTTCAATCCCTTCCTTCACTGAGTCATAATGATACTACTTTTTAATATTAAAGTCAAGATAATTTTACTCTCATAATGTCAAACATTTGTACTTTTTTTGGTACTTTAATAAATAGTGTTTCTTGTGCGTGTTTTGCAGATTCTATTTTTTCACCTTTTTCATTAACTATTTCTTCTACTGTAAAACTAAATACTTCTGTATTTGGCCCAAATATTTCTACTTCATCACCTACTTTAAAATTGTTTCTTTGTTCAACTGTCATTATACTAGTATCTTCATTATAATCTTTTATATACGCTAAAAAGTCTTGATTGCTTACTTCTTCTCTTCCTGTAAAGTATTGTTCGTTTACTCCTGGAGTTTTATCGTAAAAATGAACAGCACTTTCTCTGTTAGCACATCTGTCTAATACTTTTTTATAATAATTTAGTAAATCTATAGTTAATGTATTATCTAGTGTATGCTTTACTATCATTTTATATGCATTTACAACTGTAGCTATGTAATATACACTTCTCATTCTTCCCTCAATTTTTAGGGAATCAATTCCTATATTAACCATATCTGGAATGTAACTAGACATATTAAGGTCTTTGCTGCATATTGAAAAATTATTATTATATCCTGCGTCAAAGCTAAATCTGCATACTTGACTACATCCTCCTCGATTTGAGTCTCTTAATGTAACGTAGTTTGATAGTACACATCTTCCACTGTAACTTGTACACATAGCTCCGTGTATAAATACTTCTAATTCTACGTCACAATTTTTCTTTATGTCTATTATGTCTTCTCTACTACATTCTCTTGCTAATACTACTCTTGTTGCCCCTAAATTTTTCCAAAATTTTACTGTTTCTACATTTGTAGAACTTTCTTGTGTTGAAATATGTATTTCGGGTTTTAATTTTAATTCTTTAATTCTTTTTATAACCGCATAGTCACTTACTATAAATGCATCTACTCCTATATTATCTAACTCTTTTAAGTAGTCATCAAGTTTTGTTAAGTCTTCATTGTGAAATAACATGTTTACTGTTATATACACTTTTTTATTATATGAATGTGCAAATGAAATTGCTTCTCTTATTTCACTTAAACTAAAGTTATTTGCATTTGCTCTTAAACTATAATCATATCCGCCTATGTATACGGCGTCTGCTCCGTACCTTATTGCCCATTTAAGCCTTTCTAGATCTCCAGCAGGGCTTAATATCTCACATTTTTTCATCTTTTTTCACCTTATATCCAATTTCGTTAAGTAAAAAATAATTGTCCGTATTTAAATTTATATTACTACTTTTATAGTTTTTTAATATTTCTTTAACTTCTTCATCGTCCATACTATTAATGTTTACAATAAAATAGTCGTAATTTATATCTCTTTGATATGCAGTTGCACTAAATATTTTTTTCTCAAATATAACTGATGAACCATCTTCTTCTTTTATTATAAGTTCGTGATTTCCTGCTTTTTCGCGTATATTTAATTTTTTTGTTTCTTCTTTTATGTTAAAATATAACATGTAATTTGTAATTAGTTTTCTTTTTGAATATAATAACATATTTCTATTTATTAAAAAATAAAATAATTCCGATTTTGTTTTATCTTTAATCTCTTTTAATTCATTTAATGTTAACTCATTACTTATAACACATTTTTTGTATCCTAAGGCGTTTAAATAGTTTACACTTTCATAGTTATTTAATATGTGATTTTGAAATATGATTGCTTGTTCTTTTGAAATTATGTTTGTTAAACCCATATCTTCTATAAAGTATGCTTTTATGTTCTGCAGTTGATCTATTATTTTTTTTATTTCTTTTATTTCTTTATTGTGTAAAAATTTATTAATTATTACATAAACTTTTGTTTTTTTTGCTAATTCGTTTATTTCTTCAACACTAAAATAGTAATCAAAACCTATTGAATAATCTTTTAATGGTAAAATAATTCCAAAAAAATCAAAAAAGTAATTTTCATAATTACTTTTAGGTATTAATAAGTATTTCATTATTTCACTTCCTTTGACATACAGCTAATCCGTCTCCCTCATTAACAATTTCTATATAAAAATCGTCTTCTTGAGTTTTTAAATATTCTAAAAAGTCTTCTATCTTTTCTACTAATTGTCTTAAATTCTTACTTGAAATTGTCTCACTTTTACCAACTAATCCATGAAAATTTATGTTATCTATTATTATAAATCCATTATTTAATAGATTCTTTTTATATTTTTCAAAAAAATGTGTGTTTTTTCCTTTAGCAGCATCTATAACTATTAGATTATATTTGTCTACTATATCAAGTGTTAACGCATCATTAAATATTAAGTCTATTTGCTCGTGCATTTCTAGTGAATTTATGTTTTTTGTGGCCATCATAAATCTTTCTGCATCTTTTTCTATTGTTGTAACATGTACTTTATCGCTAACGCTTGCCATTTGCGCTGCACTATAACCTACTGCTGTTCCAATTTCTAATATTTTGTTTAAGTTAAATAGTTTTATTCTTCTTTTTATGTATTCTATTGCCCCGTCTTGCATGATTGGTATGTTGTTTTCTATTGCGTTCTTCTTTAACTCCTCTATTGTCATGTTTCCTCCTTATCTTTTGCCTTTAATCACATGTTAGATATTTATTAACATTGCTTACGTGTTCTTTGTATGTTTTTGCAAAATGTGTCACTGGACTTTCTCCACAAACGTCAGCCATGAAATAATAGTAATCACTTTCAGCAGGATATATCGCTGCTTTTATGCTTTCTTCACCTGCATTGTTGCCTGGTCCAGGTGGAAATCCTGCGTACATGTATGTGTTGTACGGTGAGTCAACTTGTTTGTCGCTTTCGCTATAAATCAGTTTCCATTCGCCTATTGCATAGCCTAATGTCGCACAACTTTGAAATTTCATATTTGCATCTAATCTGTTATAAAATACGCTTGCAACTAATGGTCTATCTTCATCTAAAGTAGCTTCTTTTTCTATAATACTTGCCATTGTAAGTAATTCATGAACTGTATATTCACTATTTTCTATGTCTTCTTGGTATTTATTTAAAACTCTTTCTGTTTCATTTAACATGGTTTCAATTACTTGCTCAATAGTTCCATTTTTATTTACAAAGTAAGTATTTGGAAATAAGTAACCTTCTAAACTGTAATATATGTCTTTGTCTAATACATCATCTGTAATAAACCAGTATTTTTCTATTAAACTTTTTATGTATTCTTCGTCATTTAATTTTTCTTTTATTTCTTCTTCTGTAATATTTGTATTGCTGCTTACTATTTCAATAAAGTCTACCATTTCAAATCCTTCTTTAAATGTTAAACTTACGTCATTAGTATTACTGTAGCCTGTTCCGCTTAAAACTTTTATTATCTCTATACTTCCCATTGAATCATTGATTGTGTAAGTTCCAGCTTTAAATTCAACATTTATCCCGGTTAATTTTACATAAAGTTTTGTAAATAATTCACTACGAATTATGTTTTTTTCTTCTAAATCTTTAAAGACTTCATATGGTGTTATTCCACTTTCTATCGTGTATTCTACATTGCTTTTTGATTTTCCAACTGGGCTTAACATATAAAAGAATAATGATACTGAAAATAATATCAAAATTATAATTAACATGATTATTGCAATAACAAGTCTTTTTACATTCAGTTTTCTTCTTACCATTTTGTATACCTCACTTTTGAAAACTATTTATCATGCATGACAAAAATTCAAATTCTTTTTTGTTTACTTTTGTATATTTACCATCAATATCTATCTTTATTGCATATGCTTTTTTTTCTTCATTTTTTTCTATGTCATCAGTATATACAATTATATTTTTTCCAACTTCGCTACATTGTGCAGCTAATATAATCCTATATGTTTTCTTCTTACCATTTTTATATTTTAATGTTATTGTATTATTTTCCATTTTCACTCCCACATTTTTTCTTCTAATCTTAAATATAATTCGCTGTTTTTCATTGATGTAAATGCCATCATGACAGCACTAGCATCAAATTCATCTCTGCTATACCTTCCGTTTGATAAATATCCTGTGATTCCACCTTTTGTTTTGTTACCGTCTACGCCTATTATTGATTCTATTACTTTATTAAGTGATTTACCATTTTTTACCCATTCAAACATTTTTTTTGATATCTGCATTCCTTGGGATTTACCAGTAAACCTCTGCCAATCTTTAGTAAATAAATCTGCATATGTAACAATGAAGTATTTGTCCTCTATTTGTTCATAGCCACCTTCTAAACTAATAAGAACGTCATAGTCAATCGAATTTTTTTGACAATAATTTATTAATGCGATAGTTCTATTTTGAGCTCCTATTAATATTTCTTCATTAATAGGCTTTGAACTTACTCTTGATTGAACATCAATGCAGCTAATTGTATAATCTGTTATTCCTAATTGAGTTAAAGCAATTTCTATAGACCTTTTCTTTGAACTATTTTTTGAGCCTAGTACTATATTCATTTTATTATTACCCACCTTTGTTTATCTTGTCTAAATATGAATCTAAAATAATTGTTGCACTTACTGCATCTATTACTTTTTTCCTTTTTTTGCCTTTTGTGTTAACTAATATTTTGTTTGCTTCTATTGTAGTTAATCTTTCATCCGTGAGTATTACTTTGCAATTAAAGTTTTCCTTCAAAATTTTTACAAAATTTAATACTTCTTTACTTTTATCACTTAGACTGCCATTTAAATTTATAGGATTTCCCATTATTATATGTGTTATCTCATACTTATCTATTATTCTTTTTAGTTCTTCTATAATATTTTCTTTTTTATTTAAAATACAAACTGGATAGGCAAATGTGTTTTTTTCATCACTTACGCTTATTCCCATATGTAATCCGTAATCTATTCCTAAATATCTCATTTTATATACTCTTTTAACATTAATTCTATTAAACTATTTCTATCTATTTGTTGAATTTTATTTCTGCATTCTTTATAACTAGAAATATATCCTGGATCGCCACTTATAAGATATCCAACTATTTGCTTAATAGCGTTGTACCCTCTTTCTTCTAATCCACAACATATTTCTCTTAATGTTTCCTTTGCGTGTTCATTTTGTACAATTTCACTATTAAAAACAGTAGTATCGTTCATTAAATCACTTCCTTTGATAATTTTATCAAAATTTAGTTCTATTTTCAACTTGTTTAATTTGCAAGATTATGATAAAATTAGTGTTGGTTTGGTTCCTTAGCTCAGTTGGTAGAGCAACAGACTCTTAATCTGTGGGTCCAGGGTTCGAGCCCCTGAGGAATCACCAAAAAGTATTTTAAAAAGTCTAGAGTTTTATTTTTCTAGACTTTTTTCTTCAACTGCACTTCCTTTTAAAGTATTTAAATTTCCAGTTAATTGATTTAATACTTCGTTTAATCCAGGTATATCTAATGTTTCTCCTTTGTATGCTTTATAAATTGAAAATATATTGAATATACTGATTAGAATTGAAATAGTTATTATCATATTATTTCCATTTGTTGTCAAATATCTTGGTATTTCTTGACAACTTCCCCATGCGCATACTTCGTTACTTGAAAATAATAGATATATTATTCCAAATAATATTAGTTGTATAATATAAATTAAAAATGCAATTACGGAGTGTTTTTTTACTAAAACACTTTTTTTCTCAACAAAAAATATTATTAATGGTATCACCCAACAAAACCATCTTGTAACTTCAAAGTACGCTAGTATTATTCCTAAATATGGTATTATTGCAACTATGTTTTCGCTAATGTTTAGTGATGACTTATTATTTTTCTCTATATTCATATCCGTATTCCTCTTATATTAATAATAACATATTTATTTGACATTTGTAATATAATTGTTTTAAAAGTGCGTTTAAATGTAAACTTATGTGAT
>CALVQQ010000022.1 GCA_944358255.1 uncultured Bacilli bacterium
TCAAAACCTTTTACATCTACTTCTAGACCCTTTTCTTTTGCTAGTTCTAAGGTGAATTCTAATGGAAAACCAAATGTATCAAATAATTTGAATGCGTGTTCTCCATCTATTATTCCATTTGAACTTTGTTCTGTTTTATTAAACATTTTCATTCCAGAAGTTATTGTTTTGTTAAATCTATTAGTCTCTTTTTCTATTTCATTTAAAATGTAATCACTATTTCTTCCTAATTCTTCGTAGTCGCTTTTATAATAATCAATGTATACTTTGCTAACTTCTTTTAGTATGTCTTCTTTATCAGTTATTTTTTTGATGTATCTTATTGCTCGTCTAAGAAGTCTTCTAAGTACATAACCTCTTCCTGTGTTTGATGGTGTTAGTTTTATGTCATCTGCAAGTACAAATGTGGCAGTTCTTATGTGGTCTAGTACTATTCTATACTCTTTTTTATAGTCTTCATATGATGTATTTGTAAGTTCTTCGATTTTTTCTCTAGTTAGTTTATATACTTCTATGTCATATACACTTGGTAAATTGTTTAGTGTCATTAAAACTCTTTCAACACCTAACCCAGTGTCTACATTTTTGTGTTCAAGTGGTAAGTATTTTCCATCTTTTGCTAGATATTCCATAAATACGTCATTCCATATTTCAACCATGCAACCACAGTTTTCTGATGGATTGCAGTTAGGATTATTGCATTCTTTTATTTTAATGAACATTTCTGTATCTGGTCCACAAGGTCCTTCTCCACTTCCTAGTTCCCACCAGTTATGTTCTTTGCTTAGAAAATATATGTTTTCTTCTTTTACTCCTAAACTTTTCCATACTTCTGCGCTGTAATTGTCTCTAGGTGCGTTTTCATTACCTTCAAACACACTAAATGCAAGTTTGTCTAATGGAATTGCTAAATATTTGTCATCAGTTAAAAATTCAAATGACCACTTTATTGCTTCATCTTTAAAATAATCTCCTAATGACCAGTTTCCTAACATTTCAAAAAATGTACAATGTGTATCATCTCCGACACTGTCTATATCACTTGTTCTCATGCATTTTTGAACGTCAACTAATCTTTTCCCCATTGGATGTGGTGTTCCTAAAAGATATGGAACTAATGGATGCATACCAGCAGTTGTAAATAAAACTGTCGGATCATTTTCTGGTATTAGACTGGCACTTGGAATTATTTTGTGCCCTTTTTCTTCAAAAAATTTTAAGTACTTGTCTATTAATTCTCTTCTAGTTATATTTTTCATCTATCTCACCGACCATTTCATAAATTTTATCTTTTAAATCATTTAAATCTCCATCGTTTATCAATATATAATCAAATTTGTCATAATCATCTAAATCTATCTCAGTAAAATGCTTTTTTTGTTCTTCTGATAGTCCGTTATCAAAATTTGGTCTGTTTATGTTTATACTGATTACCTTATCAAATGAATTTGTAACATTAATGATTTCTTTTTTTGCTCTTACATCGCTTATTGTTATGATGTCAAAGAAATAACTGTATACTTTTATGTCATCAATTATTTTTTTTATGAAAAATTCTTCGTCTATTTTGTTTCTTATTACTTCTGTACCTAATATTTGCAAAAGTTCTCTTGGCTTTGTTTCTTCGCTTCCATCCCATCCTGTTATTTTTTTCGCATATTCTTTTATGTAACTTGAAAATTGTAAATTAATTATTTTTTTTCCTTTGCTCTCATAATATTCTTTTATAAAGCTAGCTGTTGTGTCTTTTCCATATCTCGCTTTTCCACTTATTAAATAAATTATTGGTTTTGTTTCTTTTAATTCCATTTTTTACCTCCAAAAATAAAAGGATAGTATAAGGAGTGCATGTGCACGGTACCATCCTTTGTTTTTCTTAATTTTTATAACGGTTTTTACCCGGGAATGTTTTCCTGCTTAAAGAATAGCTTTCAAATCTGTACTAAAACTTTTTCACCAATCAAGTTCTCTCTAAATAGTATTCTCGATTTTACTTATTTCTTTTTTAACGCTTTTGTTTTTTGTATATCCAAAGAAATCATATTTTGTATCTAAGAATATATATATTATTTTTAATACTGCAACTATTGGTGTTGCAATAATCATTCCAATTATACCAAAGAAATATCCAAATATCAATAATGATATTACTATTGTTACTGGATGTAAGTCCATCTTTTTTCCTATTACTATTGGATGTAAGAATGTTGATTCTAAACCTTGTACAATTACTATAAATATTACTACTAATATTCCGATAAGTGTACTTTGGCTTAATCCTACTAGTACGGCTGGTGCTCCACCTATGTATGGACCTATGTATGGTATTAAATTTGTAATTGCGCAAAAGAATGCAAATAGTACTGGTGCGTTTAATCCTATTATTGAAAATCCTATTATTGAAACTATGAATAGTATTAGGCTTATTAATAGTGTTCCATTTACAAATTTGTGCATTACTATTGATATTTCATTTATTATGTATTCTCCTTGTTTTCTGACGTTTCTTGGTAATAAATTTAATAGGTGATCTGTTACGTTGTTGAAATTAAATAGTAAATAAAATCCTATTACAAATCCTATTAGAATTGTTCCTAGTCCACTAAATAATGCACTTACAAAGTTCATTACTACTGTAGGTAATGATGTAGTTAGATTTTTTGCGAATGTTTCTACTGTTAGGTATATTTCTTCTTTTATGCTGTTTAAATCTAGTAGTGATGTGTCACTTAGTGTTTCAAAAAACGCATCTATATGAACTTTTACATCTGTAAGTATTCCCGGTATTGCTGAAACTATATCATTGATTTGTTGTCCTAATACTGGTATTAATGCTAGTAAAAATAAATATAAGAATATTACTAACAACCCGAATACTAGTATTACTGATGCTCCTCTTGGTACTCCTCTATCAGTTAGTTTGCAACAAAATGGATTTAGTAACCACGCGATTACAAATCCTATAAAAAATGGACTCATTATTTTTAATATTGTTAGAATTATTGGTATGATGCTCCATTCTTTTATCACTAGTGTTAATATGTATAAAAATCCTATTATTAGTAGTAAATATAGTACTTTTAAAACACTTCCACTTAGTTTGAAAACTTCATTTAGTTTGTCTACGTTTATCTTTTCAAATATTTTGTTTTTCATTTTATTCACCTAAATATATTTTATCATACATTTTTATATTATACTTACTTTTTTACAAAAATATGTAAATAAAAATCCTTCTATTTTTTAGAAGGACTTTTTGATGAACTTGTCATCGCACTTCCGACTTTCATCATTTTATTTCTTTCTTTTTTCATAAAAGATGTTATGTCTTTTTCATGCTTTTTTATGAGCATACCTGCACCTAGTCCAGCACCCATCCAAAGCATTCTATCTAACATTTTTATAGTAAACACCTCACTTCTAATATTATTTTTTACTATAATATTTTTATTATACTAAAATAATCTGGCAAAAAGTGTCTTTCTATTTTCTGCATAATCTCTAGTTATTCCATAATTTAGATATTCTTTACTTCCAATTATTACTAAACTTTTTTTTGCTCGGGTAACTCCTGTATATATTAGTTTATTATAAAGCATTCTTTTAAAACTTTTTGAAATTACCATTATTACATTTTCATATTCGCTTCCTTGACTTTTATGTATGCTAATGGCAAAAGCATGTGTTATTTCTTCAAATTTTTTGTTGTCATATTTTACTTTTATTCCGTTATAGTTTACTATCATTATGGTTTTTGTGTTTGTAATTATTGTTTCTATTATTCCTATGTCTCCATTGTAAATGTTGTTGTCTACATCGTTTATTAGTTGTATTACTTTGTCTCCTTCTCTGTATGTAACTCCTCTTATTATTATTTCTTTTTTGTCTATACTTTCTGGATTAAATATTGATTGCATTACTTTGTTTAATAATTCTATGCCATTTTCTCCTTTGTACATAGGAGCTAAAACTTGAAAACTTTCTTTATTTATTCCTTTTTCTATTGCTTTTAGTGATATTTCTTTTATAATTTGTTTTATGTGTATTTCATCACATTCTATAAATGAAAAGTCGCTATAACTCTCGTATTTTTCTTTAGTTATTTTGTTTTTTATATCGCTTGCAAAATCATTTATGTATGAATCTTTTTTTGTTCTATATATCATTGTTAATTCAGTTCTTTTTATTTCTGGTATTTGTAATAAATCGTATAATATGTTTCCTGGACTGATGCTTGGCAATTGATTTGCGTCTCCTACAAATATAAGTTTAATGTTATTTAATAGCCCGTCAAATAGGTTTTTCATTAAAAATATGTCTACCATACTTACTTCATCTATTATTACGAATTTTGTAACGCTTGGATTATATATATTTACTTGAAATGTTTCTGTTTCTCCATTCCATTTTAAAAATTTATGTATTGTGCTTGCTTTTCTACCTATGCTTTCCATCATTCTTTTAGCACTTCTTCCGGTAGGCGCGAGCAAGGTGATATCCCCTTCTTTGCATTCGTTTATGGTGTTATATATGTCTACTACTGCTTTGATAATTGTAGTTTTTCCTGTTCCTGGTCCACCAGTGATTATATAAAAGTTATTTTTTAAACTTCCTTTTATGGCTTCTTTTTGATCGTCATTTAGTTTTATGTTGTTTATTTCTTCGTAGTTTTCTATATATCCATTAATTGTTTTATCTGATATATGTGATTTTGTACTTGATAAACTTTTTATTTTATTTGCTATTATGTTTTCTGTTTCATAAAAGTAGTACAATGCAATATCATCGTTTATTGTTATTATTTCGTTCTCTTTTTCTAATTCTTGTAAGTATAAATTGTAGTCATTTACGTCTAATGTTTCATTAAAAAATCCATTTATGTTAACGTATAAATCTTCTTTACTTACTATTGTATCTCCTGTTTCATAACAAATTATTTTTATTAAATGTTTTATTAGTGCTTTTACTCTTCTTTTATCAAATTCGCTTTCAGTTTTTAAAAATATGTTGTCTAGTTTTTTGAAATCTATATCGTTTTGTAATAAATATATATTTTCTTCTAATATTTTTTTTATATTATCACTGTATTTTTTTAGTAATAAAAAACTTTCCTTTGTAGTTAACCCTATTTTTGTTAGTTCTAGTATGTTTTCTTCGTCTTTTGAACTTTTGCTTATTGCAACTGCTAAATTATCAAATTTTTTTAAAGTCATACCTGATACTGTTAAAATTTTTCTATCTTTTCTTTTTATTGCTTCAATTGTGTCCATTCCAAAAATGTCTACTATACCTTTTGCGATTTTTGGCCCGATTCCTTTGTATAATCCACTGGACAAGTACATTATTATTCCTTCGTTGTCATCGATTTCGTTTATTTCATAGTTTTCTACTTGGTACTGTAGCCCGTATCTTGAGTGGTTTATTAGTCTTCCATAAAATGTATAAATTATGTCGTTACTAAGTGGTAAAAAGACCCCATTAAATGTTATTGTTTTGTTTAGATATTCTGTTAAGTTTTCATCGTTTGTTTCTTTTACTTTGAATAATCCTACTCTATAACCGTTATCGTTTTCATATAAAATTTTTCTTACGTTTCCTTTTATGTATTTCATAGTTATTATTTTATCACTATTATTTTTAAATACAAAGAAAAATACAGTTAAAATTTTTCCTTAATTCTCGGCAATAGCACATAAATCAGACAACTCTACTGTATATGGATCACTTACCGTTCCTCTTCCTCCAGAGAGGATAACACAAGATTTCAAAGAAATTACGGGACGAACTCCACGGCCTGTACTAACATAACTAAAATTTAAGGTTCCATTATTAGTAGACCCACCCGCAATAAATGTTCCAACTCGGCCATCACTATTCCAATAATTAGGAGTCATTGTCCACCAGTAACTTGCTCCACTAGATGCGTTCTGGGCTATATAATAACTTGTGTTATTTGTTCCGTATACCCCTCCTGCGTATACCACCTCATCTGCTGTAATCATTCCTATTGGGTATGTTAGTTTCGCGTTTCCTGTACTTGTACTTGCTGTAAACCTATCATTTGCATTACTGCATACAAATGTTGGAATTTTACTTGTTTGTATTCTTGATCTTGCAGCATAATTGAATGATGTATTTCCTGTTGCAATCCATGTCGATCCACTTGCAACAGTTCTATCGTTACAGTATATTGCTGTTTTACTTATATACCCTGAGTAGTTATTCAAATTACTTGTGTACCAGTTATCTACTACTGTTTTTATACTACTATTTGTCCCTGTTCCATATTGCTGACTTGCAGTATACATATATCCTACATATGCACTATTATTATAGCTTGAGTTATATGCTTGGCTTGTACTTATAAATGCTGCTGTATCTGTTGCGCTTGTTCCAGCATATATTAGACGTACACTATTATCTTCGTTTATTCTTACTATTCTCCAGTACTTATTTGCAAACTTTACATAGTTATTTGTTACTTGTCCTGCAAAGTAGTATGTTGTCTTGTTATCTTGACCTGTTGCTTTATATATTGTATTTCCATTATTGCTTGTCGTAAATATACTACTAAAGCTACTTCTTGTCCTTACATTTGGGTTGTCTGCTAAAATTGTTTCTGCAAACGTTGGCTTATACTCACTTTCCAATCCTTGTATTTCTATACTTCCACTAAAAGTTTTCCCCATATCAGCACTTTGATCTTCTTCTCTATATGCATATTCAAACGTTACAGTATATTCTTGTATTGCTTTACCTGCTATTGTTACACCTTTTATTATTTCATAATTTCCTGGTGTACTACTACTTTGAATAGCAGTTTTACCTAAGTTTTCTCCTCCATTTGTACTAGTTATTGTTATTGTTAAATCCTTTGTATTTACAAAGGTATTAACTAAATCTTTCCATACTATTTTATAATACAATTCCTTATTTGAAGTATTTTCAACTGTAAACGTCTTTGTCAATTTCCATCCTGGTTCTATATTTGGCTCATTAATTGTTAACGTATCGGTATATATTAATTTTAATTCCCCTGTTGTTACCACTACTTGGGGTCCATTTCCTTCTATTCTTGTACTAAACCACGCATAAGTCCCACTAATTATCATTATTACTAGTAATGTCGTAATTGTTACTATTATTTTTACTCTATTTTTCATATGACACCTACTCTAAAATAAATTATACATTTATGTATAACAAAAAACAAGAAAAGTAAAAACGTATCAATATCTTTAGTTATGTATTTCTCATTTCTTTTATCATTACCTTCCAATATTATTTTATTTTTTTTGTCATTTTTTGTCAATTACTTATCAGCTATCTTTAAATTTATATAATCATTTTCTAATGTACTTAGATCATTAGGGGACATAAATAGTATTACTGAATTTTTATAATCTTTTAATTTGTATGCTTCATTTCTATTAATACTTTCTGAATTTTTAATTTTGTCTGAAATTATGTGATAAGTTATTCCTGGATAATTTTCTTGTTTTTCTCTAGCACCATATATGTCCATTATGTAAACTTTATCGCATTTTTTTAATACTTCAATTAATTCATTGTGAAATCTTATTGTTCTTGAAAATGTGTGTGGTTCAAAGACTGCAATTATTTTTTTATTTGGGTACTTTTGTCTTGCTGAATTTATTGTGGCAAGTACTTCGGTTGGATGGTGGGCATAATCGTCAACTATTACATTATCTTTAACTATGGTTTCTGTAAATCTTCTTTTTGCGCCTTTAAATGTTTGTAAACTTTCTTTTACTTTTGTTAGATCAATGTTTTCTAAATAACATAGTGTTATTACTGCTAAACTGTTTGAAAGCATGTGTTCTCCAAATAGTTTTAGTTTGAATCTATCAATGTATTTGCCATCTACATATACATCAAATTCTGTCCCACTTTCGCTATATTCTATGTTTTTAGCAATTACGTTATTATTTTCTTTTTGGCCGTAGTATATGATTTTTTTATCAAATTTTAGTTTTCTTGTGTTTTTATTATCTCCGTTTACTATAGCACATTTTTGGGTGTTATTTATGAAACTTTGATATGCATCTATAACATCATCTATATCTTTGTAGTAATCTACATGATCTAGTTCAATGTTTGTGATTATACTATAGGCTGGTTGATAAGATAAAAAATGTCTTTTATATTCACAACTTTCTAACGCAAAATACTTGTTCTCTTTACTGGCATATCCTGTTCCATCACCAATTAAATAGCTGCAGCCTACTATGTCATTTAAAACATGACTTATCATTGCTGTTGTTGTTGTTTTTCCGTGACATCCTGCAATACAAATTGTGCTAAACATTCTGCTTATTTCTCCAACTGCTTCTTGGTATGATAATATTTTTAAATTTAATTCTTTTGCTTTTTTAACTTCTTCATTGTTTTCTTCGTTATATGCATTTCCTTGAACTATAGTTAGTCCTTTTTTTATGTTATCTTTGCTAAATTCAAGTATTTTTATTCCTCGCTTAATTAAACCTTCCTCTGTAAAAAAGTGTTTACTAACGTCACTTCCTTGTACTTCTATTCCAAGTGAATCCATTATTTGGGCTAATGAACTCATTCCAGATCCTTTTATTCCTATAAAATGATACATTCTTTCTCTCCTTATATTCATTATATGACTTTTAGGTGTTTTTTAAAATAAAAATGCCAATTATTTGACATTTTAGTATTGTATTCCCCACACAACAAGTTCTTTTGCTTGTTTTCCACAAACCACACATTTGTCGCTTATTAATTTTTCGTTTTCTAGTATACACCTTGATTTTAATCCTTTTATTTCTTTCATTTTTAGTTCACAGGCTGCGTCTCCACACCAACATGCTTTTATAAAGCCTGGTTTGTTATTCATTATGTTTTGAACTTCTTCTAGATTTTTTGCTTCAAAAGTTAGTTCTTCTCTCCTTTTTAATGCTCGATGATACATGTCTTTCTGTATTGTTTCTAATAATTCGTTAATGCTTTCAACTAAATTTGAATCGGCATTTATTATTATTTTTTCACTTGTATCTCTTCTAACAAGCGTGATACTATTATTTTCTAAATCTCTTTTTCCTATTTCAATTCTAATTGGTATTCCGTTAACTTCTGCTTCAGCAAATTTGTATCCTGGGCTTTTTTCACTTAAATCTATGTATGATGTTATGTTATTTTTGTTAAGTTTGTCATCTATTTTTTTACTTAATAGAACTACTTTCTCATCAGTTCCTATTGGAATTATAACTACTTGTTTAGGAGCTATTTTTGGTGGTAAAACTAATCCTTTATCGTCTCCATGTACCATTATAACCGCGCCTATCATTCTAGTTGTAGTGCCCCATGATGTTTGATATGCATATTCTTCATTGTTATTTTTATTAGTAAATTTTATATCGTAACTTTTTGAAAATTTTTGACCAAAATAATGCGAAGTTCCGCATTGTAAAGTTACTCCGTTAAACATTAATGCTTCGTTGGTATATGTGTATTCAGCACCTGCAAATTTTTCTTTTTCAGTTTTTAGACCGATTATACTAGGTATTGCAAGTATTTCATGATGAAACCATTTATAAACTTCTATCATTCTTTTAGTTTCATTTTCAGCTTCTTCTTTTGTGCTATGAATTGTGTGTCCTTCTTGCCATAAAAACTCTCTACTTCTTAAAAATGGTCTTGTTTCTTTTTCCCATCTAAGTACGTTACACCATTGGTTATATAAAAGTGGTAAATCTTTGTATGATTTTATAAAATTTTTGTAAAAATCGCAGAATACAGTTTCACTAGTTGGTCTTATACAAAGTCTTTCTTCAAGTTCTTTGCTTCCTCCCATAGTTACCCATGCAACTTCTGGTGCAAAGCCTTCTACTAGTTCTTTTTCTTTATTAAGAAGTCCTTCAGGAATTAATAATGGCATTTGTACGTTTACGTGCCCTAATTCTTTGAATTTCTGGTCAAGTTCATTTTGCATTTTTTCCCAAATGGCATACCCGTTTGGCAATATTGCTATGCAACCTTTAACACTTGTGTAACTTGCCAATTGTGCAGCGTTAACAACATCTGTATACCACTTTGCAAAGTCTACAGTGCTGCTTGTAATTTTTTCATTTTTCATTTTTAAACCTCATCTCTTAAATATACTTTTACTTCATTATCTTCATATATGACACATATCCATATGTCATTCATACTTTCATTGGTTCTCGGGTCATATATTTTTCCGTTTTCTTCTTCTGCTAAATAATGCATATTAATTAAGTCACCTATGGTAATGCCTTTACAACTAGTTGTTAAACTGTCTAAATTGTCGTTTCCATATTCTTTTGCCTTTATAAGTGCTAAATTGATTTTATCTTTGTATATCTCGTTTTTACTTTTATCACTCATCTCTGCAACATTGTATATTACCATTGCTGTTATAAATAGTATTATTGCAATACTAGCAATAATTTCTATGATTGTAAAACCTTTTTTATTCATAACTCACCAACTCATAAAAAAATTATAACATAGTAATTAAAAAAAAACATTATTTCTATTGTAAGTTTTGTATTTTTGATGATATAATTATTAATAGAATAGAAAGTGGGTGCTATACGTGAAGGAATTTGACTTTGAAAAAATGCCTATCGTTGAAATTGCTAATGAAATTATTATAGATGCTGTTAATAAAGGAGCTAGTGATATTCATTTTGACCCTTCAAAAGATGACTTAAAATTGAGATTAAGAATTGATGGTGTTTTAAGTGATTATGGAATTATACCTGGAAAATATAAAAGAAATATGATTAGTCGTATTAAAATGATTGCGGGTATGAATATTATGGAAACTAGACTTCCTCAAGACGGGGCTATTAAAAGTAAGATTGGTGATAGACTACTTGACCTTCGTGTATCTAGCTTACCTACTAATAATGCTGAAAAAATAGTTATTCGTATTCTTGATTATTCTAAAAGTTTAGAGGGTCTTGAAAATTTAGGTTTTAGTAAAGAAAGTTTAGAAAAAATAGGAAAACTTATTAAAGTTCCAAATGGTATTATATTAGTTACCGGAGCTACTGGTACTGGTAAAAGTACTACTGTTTACTCTATTTTACAAAAACTTAATACTGAAGATGTAAATATTATTACTGTCGAAGATCCTATTGAAATGGATATTGCTGGAATTAGTCAGGTTCAAGTTAATCAGGAGATTGGACTTACTTTTGCTACTGTTTTGAGAAGCATTTTGAGGCAAGACCCTAATATAATTATGGTTGGTGAGATTCGTGATGATGAAACTGCTCGTATTGCAGTAAGAGCTAGTATTACTGGTCATTTGGTTTTATCTACCCTTCATACTAATAACTCCTTAAATACTATTGAGCGTTTAACGGATATGGATGTTGAAAGATATTTACTTGGTAGTAGTTTAGCTGGTATTATTTCTCAAAGACTTGCTAGACAAGTTTGCACAGAGTGTAGAAGAAAAAGACCAACTACTGAATATGAAAAAAGTGTATTTAAAGCGGTCTTGGATAAAGATGTAGATGAAATGTATGAAGCAAACAAAGAAGGATGTCCTAGATGTTCTCATGGCTACAAAGGACGCCTCGCTATTTTGGAAGTTTTAATAATTAATGATCAAATAAGGGACGCCATCACTAATGATGCTCCTAAAAAAACATTAAGAGAACTTGTATACACCGGAGAAGTTATAACCCTTTTACAAGATGGTCTTAATAAAGTCCTTGAAGGAGAAACTACTTTTGAAGAAATATTAAAAATTATAGATTTGGAAAATGATATATCTAATTATGACGATGATAATTTAAGGGCAAGTCTAAATATTGCAAATATACAACATAAAGCTCAGCAAATGCAGAAGCAACAATCTAATTCAATTGAAGATCAACAGCTTGAAACTTTAAGCTTATAATTTAAATCTTTTGATAAAAACAAATAATTAGAATTTTATTTAATATATACTTATATTAAACTTTATGTTATGAAAAAGCAAACTGCGCTTTTTAATTGTACAGTTTGCTTTTATAATGTTGTAATAGTTTGATTTTTATTTATTTTGCTTCATTTTTAAACTCATACTCATATGTCTCGAAGACAATTCACTAAGTTGTTCTTCACTAATTCGTATAACTTTACCACCTTTTGGTTTTATATCTTCATCGCCATATATGATCCATATTGCATCGAGAGGCTTTTCTGGCTCGTACCCTTCTCCATCAGTAAAAATAATTTTGTTGTCTACTCTTCTTGTAAAAGCTTCAACAGCTGCATTAAAATTAGTTCCACCTCTTCCAACAAATTCCATATTTTCAATGTCTTCTTCAGTTCGTATTTCATGAAATCCATAAAAAATATCATCAAAACATCCAACTTTTAACTTTGAATGTGGTAATATATTTTTGCATTCTCTTAGAAAGTTCTTTAGTAATGTATCATCTATAGATCCACTTGTATCTAACACAATTTCAGTTTCAGGTAGTGGTTGTTCCTCTAAATTTGCACGAATAACACCATCTTCAATCGTTGCATTTTTATATGACCAATCAACGTCATATTTTATTGTCTCTCTTAAAACGTAACGCCAGTCTATTAATGGTTTTGATCTCCCAATGTCTGTTAAAGTTATAGTAACTTGGCTGGTACCAGAACCTGGACGGCTAATAATCTGTTGAGTTAATTCTTTTTTTAATTTTTCTAATTCTTTTCTTCTTTCCTCTAGATTTCTATTATATGATTCTCTTTCTCCAAGTTTTTGTAATTCTCTTTGCTTTTTTTCTATTTCTTTTGTTTTATTGTCGTCAATAGACTTTTTAGTAGATGCCTCGTTTTTGTTGCTTTTTTTAGACTTATCTTCTTTATTTTGATTTGATTGATTGTTCTCATCTTTTTTAGACTTATCTTCTTTATTTTTTTTAGATGATTCTTTATGTTTTCTTATTGCTTCTTCCCACATACTATGTGTATCATGTCCTACATCATTTGATTCTAATTTTTCTCGACTATTTTGCTCTTGTGTTTGGTCTTGTCCTCCTGAGCCACTTTGACTATTTTGATCTTGTGTTTGGTCTTGTTCTTCTGAACCACTTTGACTATTTTGCTCTTGTGTTTGATCTTGTTTTCCTGAGCCACTTTGACTATTTTGCTCTTGTGTTTGATCTTGTCCTCCTGAGCCATTTTGACTGTTTTGCTCTTGTGTTTGGTATTGTCCTCCTGAGCCACTTTGACTGTTTTGTTCTTGTGTGTGGTCTTGTTCTCCTGAATCACTTTGACTGTTTTGCTCTTGTGTTTGATCTTGTCCTCCTGAGCCATTTTGACTGTTTTGCTCTTGTGTTTGATCTTGTTCTCCTGAATCACTTTGACTGTTTTGCTCTTGTGTTTGGTCTTGTCCTCCTGAGCTACTTTGACTATTTTGCTCTTGTGTTTGATCTTGTTTTCCTGAGCCACTTTGACTGTTTTGCTCTTGTGTTTGATCTTGTTCTCCTGAATCACTTTGACTGTTTTGCTCTTGTGTTTGGTCTTGTCCTCCTGAGTTACTTTGACTATTTTGATCTTGTGTTTGGTCTTGTTCTCCTGAGCCGCTTTGACTATTTTGGTTTTGCTTTTTATCATTTAAAAGCTTTTCATATAATTGTTCTACATCATAGTTGATTGCATCTTCAATGTCAACACCACCTTCAACCATTTCTAGACCATCTTTTTTTAAAAAAGCATTTATTACAGCATCCGCTGCTATATTCCACGTTTCTGCATCTTTTCCTTCACTTCTTAAAATATGATTAAATGCAATATGACATATTTCATGAGCAATTACAAATGTTTGTTTACCTTTATTTAAAGTTGATAGAAAGTTCGGATTATAATGTATTGTTTTACCATCTGTTCCTGCCGTTCTAATATCGAAATTTTCTTTATAATCTACATTTGCTAATACACTTCCAAAAAATGGATATTTAATTAATAATTTTCTTTTAATTGATTCTATACTAAATTCCATACTCATTACCATATATGTGAAACTAATGAATAAATTGTTTCACTAATCGTTTTATTATTAATTTCTTTTGCGGTTACTATTATTATTGTATCCTTAGGTATTTCAAATGTGGAAACTTTTCTATACTTTAATATTTCAACAAATTTTATTTGCTCATTTTTTGGAATGCTGTCAATTTTATCAATAATCAATATGCTTTGTTTATTTGATTTGAGTAGTTGATTTAACCATTTAGGTGGCACATACTCAGTTCCTAAATAATGTCCTGTTAAATCTTCTATATTACAAGTTGCTGGTACAATTATACTATTAGGAATATCACTTCCATTAATAAAATCTACCAATATTGGCGCAATATTACTTTTTATGTAATTTGCAAATAGTTCTTTTTTTTCTTCATTCATATTTTTATATGCCTCCTTTAGAATTAATAGTCCTTACTTCTGCTACCATTTCCATCCTTGTCTCTTCTCCTCGTGACCACATTGTATCATATATAGCACAAAATTCTGGCCCTAGTTTTTTTACAAACTCTCTCACTTGTTCATATTCTTCTTCTTTTGCTCCACTTAATCCTACTATTGTTGCATA
>CALVQQ010000023.1 GCA_944358255.1 uncultured Bacilli bacterium
ATTTGAACTCTTTTTATATGTACAAATTTGTTTGAATTTACAGTTATCACATAGCGGTTTCTTTGCTAAACAATGGTACCTGCCAAATAAAACTAATTGGTAATGTATTTTCGTCCATAATTCTTTTGGAAAAAATTTCATAAGTTTTTGTTCTATTTTTAAAACATCATCTTTTTCATCCGCTAGTCCAAGTCTTTTGCTTACTCTTGTCACATGTGTATCAACTGCTATGCATGGCTCATTATATAAAACGGCAAGCACAACGTTAGTGCTCTTTCTGCCTACTCCACTTAAACTTTCTAAATACTTTCTATCATTTGGTACGTATCCTATTTTTGATAATTCATTAACTATGTTTTTGAAATGTTTTGCTTTTTGTCTATACATACCAATGGTTTTTATTTTGTCTTCTATTTCTTTAATAGATAACTCGTTTAATTTTTCTAATGAATCATATTCTTTAAATAATTCTTTTGTCACCATGTTTACTCTTTTGTCCGTTGTCTGTGCACTTAACATCACTGCTAATACTAATTCATAGTCTTTGTTAAACTCTAGCTCACATCTTGGATTAGGAATGTAACTATCTAAAATTTCTGATATTTCTTTACTATTCATCTTTTAGCCAATCATAATCAAATAAATCTTTAAAATCTTTTGTTTCTTCTAATGACTTATTTTTAATGCCTTTCTTTGTCCATTCATATAAAATACTGTTTATGTATTTTAAATTAGTTACTCCGTTTAACACGGCTTCTTTTAATGCACTTTTGATGGTTTCTTCATCAATATTGCTATCTAACCATGTATTTATTGTTTCGTATTCTATTGGGCTTAATGTGCGTCCAAATTCGCTTTCAAATACTTCAAATATATCAGTTTCTTTTTTTTCTTCTTTTTTATTTAGTATTAATTTGTCATAGAATAAATCTAAACTTACTTCTTCTTCTATTGTAGTCCCATTTTTGTTAAGTTTTGTCTCAATTAAGCTTTTGTTAATTAGCGATGTATATATATTTAATATTTCTTCATCGCTCAATTCTATGTATTTCTTTATACTTTCTAAATCTAAGTGATTATCTATATTTATAAAATATAGAATTAAAATGAATTCTTTTAAACTTATATCTAAATTACATATGTTTTTTAATACGCTAGAATTAATTACAAAACTTTTAGTTTTTAAAAATTCTTTTAATTCTTTCATAAATACTCCTTGACTTTTTCTATTAATTTTTCATGGTTATTTTCTATTTTACCATTTAAAATTTCAGTTTCAAGATTTTTAAGTATATTATTTATGGTTTTGGGAGTTGCATTTGTTATTTCTTGTATGTCTAAATAAGATATATTTATATCTTTCATACTTTTTATTGGTAGATTGGTATAAATCTCGTTAATTATTGATTTGTCTATTCCTAATATGTCTCCAGCTATCATTGATAAGTATAAGCCATAATGATATATTGTTTCTTTGGAAATGTTTTTGTTGTGTATTAATTTTTTTACTTTTTCTATTTCTTCTCGTTCATTTTTTGTAAATTGGTATTCTTCATCAACTTCTAGTTGAGCCCATACTCCTACTATTGTTCCTGTTTCTACAAAATTATCTGATTTTATGCCTAGGTGTTCCTCTATGTTATGTTCTTTTATAAAGTCAAAAAATGGTTTTATTTGTTCATGCTTAAATAGTTTTTCTAGTTCTTCTTTTCTCTTCGCATAACTTATTGTTTCAAATTTTTCTTTGTTATTTAATATATAATCGTATAATGGTTTGTCTAATGTAAAATTGTATACTGTCATGAATCTTAAACTTCTAAGCATTCTAGTGGCGTCTTCTTCTAGTTTTTTTTCTGTATCTCCTACAACTTTTAATAATTTGTTTCTTAAATCATTTATAGAATTTAATGGATCTATTATGTTAGATTCTTTATCAAGGCAAATTGTATTTATTGTAAAGTCTCTTCTTAATAAGTCTTCTTTTAAACTTTTTGTATAATTAACTTTTGTAGGTTTGTTATTTTTATAGTCTTCTTCCGTTCTAAATGTTGTTATATCTACTGTATTATCGTCTAATGTAAGTTTAACTGCTCCGTATTCTTCTATTACTTTTACATTGGTTTTAAAAATACTTAATACTTCTTTTGGTGTTGCTGATGTGCAAATATCTATATCACTTGTGTTTATTCCTAAAAGTTTGTCACGAACGAAACCGCCTACTATGTAAGCTTCGTATCCATTGTTATTCAGTGTTTTTAATATATTAAAATATTTTTCTTTCATATATAATATTATATTACATTTTGACATAAAAAAAAAGCCAAATGGCTTTTTAGTTTAAAGCATCTTTTAATTTGCTTCCAGCTTTAAATGAAGCAACTGTTTTTGCAGGAATTTTTAATGGTTGTTTAGTTAGTGGATTAATACCTTCTCTAGCAGCTCTTTTTTTAGCTGAGAATGTACCAAATCCTACTAATGATACTTTTCCTTCTTTTTTTAATCCATTTTCAATTCCTTCTAATGTAGCTTCTAATGCTCTTGCAGCATCTGCTTTTGTTAAACCAGCTTTTGCAGCTATGAATTCAACTAATGCATTTTTAGTCATTTCCTACTACCTCCATTATATTTTTTAAGCAACTTATGCTTACATTTATCATTTTACTAATACTATGCCTAAAAATCAAGTGATTTCACGTATTTTTTACATGTTTTGTATATAAAAATATAAAAACGTCTATTTTTAGACGTTATTTTATAGATGATACTGCTACTGTTGCCGTAGATGCAGCGATTTGTAGTAATTCTTCTGCGTTCATATTTGAACTTACTATATAGTATTCCATTCCGTTTGAAGTCCAGTTTAATGATGTATCTGTCATTACTCCAACTATGTTTCCATATGTTACTAATTCTCCATTAACTGCAGTTATCTCTGTCTCGTCTGGTACTTGTGCAGTTTCTTCTATCATTATAAATGGTTTTTCTCCAGTATAAGTAAGTATTACTCTTTCACTTGATTCGTTTGTTATCTTTTCTTCACTACTATATGTTGTCCCCGTTGGAACGTACATTGGGTAGATTATGTTTTCTATGGTTCCTGTTGTTTCAGTTTCTGTATCTACATCTGATTCTTGAATTATGTTACTTAGGTTAAATATTTCTTTTGTGTTGTTTGCTTTTAAGTTAAGTTCTGTTACAACTAAAGTAATTTGAGCTACTCCTGCATCGTTAAATACTTCTACTTTTTCTAGATCCATTTCTTTGTTGAATGTTACTGATTGACTTACAAGATTACTATTATTTGGATAGTTTACACTGCTTTTTAATATTAATTTGTCTCCTTCTTCTAAAATTTCTCTATTTGCATCGTTTTTTAAATCTGATAATAGCGACTCTAAAATATATGTTTGGCTTGAATTGTTTGGCCAATCGCTTTGAAATTTGAAACTTTTATTTAAGGAAGGCGTTATTACATATACACCTTCATCATTTTTTAAGATTACTTGTTCGTGATCATTATTAGTATTTACTAAATTGACTTTGTAATAGTCTCCCTTTAAATAAGAAACATTAACTTCATAATTGTATACATCTTCATTGTTAATTATTTCCATTGTTCCAGTTAGTGTATAATTGTTACTATTTGACACTTTTGTTTCAAATTCTTTTAATGCTTTTTCTGAGTCAACCTTTCCGCATCCGGCAACTAGTATACTACATATTAATATAAATAATAATTTTTTCACTTTTCCTCCCCCATCATTAGTAAATTATATTTCTTCTAAAGTACTTTATGAATAAAAGATGAAAATTTGTTTAAAATATAATTGAGGAGGAATAATATGGATATATTACAAAAGATATGTCTAGCTTTTACTATTATAGGTGCATTAAACTGGGGCCTTGTTGGTTTATTTGATTTCAACTTAGTTTCATCTATATTTGGCGTAGATAGTTTGTTTACTAATTTAGTTTACGCTTTAGTAGGTTTAGCTGGTATTATAAATATAGGACTTCTTGTTAAACCATTTCATCCTGAAAAGTAAAACTGTAAGAGTTATCTCTTACAGTTTTATTTTTATTCAATTATTATTTTTATATTTTGTGTTTTGCTTGTATATGTTAATTTCAAATCTTCTCCAGTTACGTATACAGGTACGGTGTGTGTTCCTACTCCCAAACCTTCTAAATCAACGTATGCTTTTATATCGCTTGCTTCTAATTTGTCTAGTAAACTTTGAACTCCACCTACTGATACAGTTACTTTTGTATCTTCTTCTCTTTGTGCATTAACTTTTAGTCCACTTCCTAGGTTTTCAAATACTATAGGAATATTTTCAAATTCTTTTGATGTCTCTGCTTCCATTTTTACATTAATTGTAATTGACGTTTCACTTATGCTTCTTGCTCCGTTTGGTTTGTTTATGACTTTTTGATATGTTTTGTCTTCATTTAATCCAGTAACATCTATTTCCACTTCTATATAGTTTAATGATGATAATACTGTTTCATCAGCATATACTGTCACTTGTGTCACACTACTTTCAATTGATTCTATTGCACTTCCTGGTGCAACATCTCCTATTGGTACGATTTGTATTGGTACGACTTTACTTGGACTTGTTATCGTTACTGTTGCTGTTACAGCTTCTGGGATTATTTCTATATCAGAAAGTTCTGTACCCTTTTCATCGTAGGCAACAAGTTTAACATTTTCAAGTGTGTATGTTCCTGCTTGTGTAGCATTTAATGAATTTACATCTATCAATGCTTTTACACTTGCTACTTGTGCTAATTTTGCTTCATGTGATTTTATTATTACTTCATCTCTGTCTAATAATACGTTACTTACAACTAAAGTTTGATCTAGTTTGTCGGTATTTAAAACATCTATTGATAATGTTCTTACCTCACTAACCTTTGGATATATAACTACTGTAACTTCAGATGGATTTATTATGTAATCTAGATTATTTACTGGGTTATTGTACTTTATACTAACCTTATGTGTCCCTACTCCATAATCGCTTAGATCTAAAGTTAACTTGTGATCTCCTAATTGTTCGGCTAAATATAAGTCCATTTTTCTGCCCATTAATACAATATCCACGTCTTCTGGTAACCCTTCGACTACATATGCTTCGTCGTTATATTCTACTTCTACTGTTTGGTTTTCTAACACTATTGACTCTGATGAAATTAAATTTATAACTCTGTTGTCAATTAATAAAAATGTGGTAAATGCTAATATTAGCGATAAGTATAATAATGTATTTGGTCTGTTTAAAAATTTTTCAAATGAGCCGCTTTTTATACTCAATTTGTCAGTTATAGTATAAGCTAATTTACTAAATGGTGTTATTATTATCTTATCAAAAAATTTAATTATTGCTTTGAAAGTTCTTACAAATATATTTGTTTTATTTTTCTTCTGCTTCTTCATTTGTCTCACCTTCACTTTCAATTTCTTCTTCTAAATCGGCTTCTGCATCATAGAATGTTTCTTTCTTAGGTTGTAATTCATTTATTAAAATCATTCTTGCGTCATCCACTGTAAGGTTATAATTGAGTTCCCCACCAAGTCCTATACTTATTCTTCCGGTTTCTTCACTAACCATAATCGCAATCGCATCAGTGATTTCAGAAATACCAAGTGCAGCACGATGTCTTGTTCCTAATCTTTTTGATATATTTGGATTCATACTCGTTGGTAATACACTTCCAGCACATGTTATTCTATCTCCTTGAATGATTACGGCACCGTCATGTAACGGATTATTTGGGAAAAATATTGATATCAATAGTTCATTGCTAATATCAGCATATAATTTTTGTGCTGGCTCTATATATTGTTGCAAACTATAGTCACGTTCAATGATCATTAATGCACCTATTCTATTTTTCTTAAAGTATTCGACTGCTTGCATAATCTCATATACTACTTTTTCTCTTTCATCGACTGTTAAAACTTTGTGCCTTCCTAATAATTGACTGCGCCCTAAATTTTCAAGCACAGTTCTTATTTCAGGTTGGAATATTATTATAAGTGCTAGAGGTCCCCACGCTATCACATATTCAAGTAATATTCCTACGGTGTTTAAATGCATCCAATCAGATAAAATTTTTAATACGACTATTATAATTACGCCTTTAAATATTAATACTAATTTCACATTATTTTTTATTAATTTTAATATATAATAAAACATAAACCATACTATAGCTATATCTATTATTTCTGTAAATAAATTGTATAAAGTTGATAATGACATTTCTAATTCAACTCCCTTTTCACTATTATTAATTATATAATAAAAAAGATATATTATCTATATCTTTTTGCTTGTTTAACATAATTATTGACGTTCGTTATTATTTCCTTCGTTTGGATTTATTTCAAAATTCATTGGTTTTTCTTGATTGTTGTCTGGCATTAATGGTTCATCGTAAAATGATTCAGGCGCTGTTGGTATAACTGGTTCGTTTTTCATTTCTATAGGACTTCCTATTGTTGCACTTTGGGTTTCAACTTCTGGAGTTTGTTCTTTTTCTTTATCAATAGGTTCCGTTGGTGTAATATTTTCTGAAATTGGTTGAGGTTCAGTTACACTATCAAGTGAAACAGTTTGTGCACTAGATGCTTCATTAGTTTTTTCTGCTACAGGTATGTCATTTACCTCTATATCTGTTACAGGCGTTTTACTTTCTTCTACACTATCTCCTTTAAATTCTTTGTTTTTTTTCTTTTTACCTTCAACAATAAATCCTATTAAAGCAAATAATAAAACTAACGCAGCTACAAAAAACCATATATAATTTTCTGATAAAAAATCTAACATTTTCACTAGCCTCCTTATTATATTTTTATTTTAACAAATTATTGTTAATTAATCAACTTATTTATTCTTCTGTATCATTATATTCTGCTTCTACTGCTTCTATTCCTAATTCTTTTCCGACTGGTTGTATTTGAATCCATGTTACTCCATCATTTACATCTATTTCTGTGCCATCCATATACTTATACACTGTTTGACTGCTTCTACTAGCTTTTTCCCATGTTATTGGAACTGCATATCCATTAGATATGTAATAACCTTCTCCACTACCAATATTGTCTAAATCTTGTCTTCCATTACTGTCTATTGTTCTATTTTTTACTTGATAGGTGATTATATTTTTTGTTGTATATTGCTCTCCTGTTATCGCGTCAACATGTGGTTCATCATCCATACTTCTTAAATATAATTTAGTTTCAGGATCGTATTCATAATATGTGGTTTGATAACTAGAATATTCTATACTCACTTTGTCAGCTTTTATGCTATTTTCTTTTTTACTCAAGTCAATTTCTTTTGCACTATAATTTAATAATAAATCTGTGTCCGTTGTCGTCCTGTATCCTTTTTCTTTTATTACTGTATTTATTTTTTCAATATTAGTAAATGATGTGTGTTCATATGCTTTATTTAATGTTTTGTCTCTCCAAAAGCCATCTTCGTCATATAATCCTTCAATATCGTCAATATTATAACTCTCAATGTCTTCTAATGCTTGTGGGCTTCTTCCATGATGCACATATATTGCATCATTTTCCATTGCATAATCTAGGAAATAATGCCTAGCACTTCTTACTGAACCTATTTTTTCTGTGTCTGCATCTTTAAATAGTGATAGTATTCTTGTTATTCCGCCTTCAACGATTATTTCATAATTTAGAAATGCATCTTGTAATCCTGCATGTGGCCAAGAAGCGTGATTGTTATTTATCATAACTGCGATTATTCTTGAATTGCTTTCTTCATCTACAATTTGTAATTTTGGTTCTTCTTCTTTTTCTTCTTTATATTCAGATGTTCCTAATCCAAAAAGATTATCTAATATTTTATATTTGGAATTTATAAAATATAAACCTAGTATTATTAATATTATTATAATTATTGATATTATTATTTTTTTTGCTTTCATATGTTACCTACTTTCATTTAAAGTATACAACCTATTTTATTTTTTTTAAAGTAAAGTATTGTTTTATTACATAAAAAGCGTAAAATGTTTTACTTATTTTTTAATAAAAAAAGTCCTTTAAGGACTAATCAACAAATTGGTGGAGCTGACGAGTATCGAGCTCGTGTCCAAAGTGCAATCTCATTAATATTCTACAAGTTTAGTTGGTTTGGTATTTTCAAAAAACATTTATGGATTACCAACTTCCAATGTTTTTCTAAGTCTATAAATTTCATCATTTAATATAGACATATAAATGATATAGTTTGCTTTTATGAACCCTTTACCTTAACTCGCAAACAAAGTTAAGAAAGAGTCACCGCGTACCTTAATTAGGCAAAAGCTGGTGCAAAATTATTTTGTTTTCCGTTTATTTAACGTTTTTGGATTTATAGTATCCCTACTACTTGCTATTAACAAAATCATCACTCTGTCGAAACAAAACAGCCCCATGTATTTGTAATTATAGCAAATTTTTATAAATTATTCAAATGGTGGAAATCTGTAAGTTAGTGTAGGTTCTTCCGTGCCCAATTTTTCTTCAGTTTCATCAGTTAATCTTTGAAATCTACTAACATTTTGCTCAATTATTTTCACGTCACCTAATGTGAAATTATCCAAAGTATTAATAGTGATACTTCTTTTCTTATTTTTAACGCCACAAAACAAAGTATCACTTGGCGTTTTTTCTATTTTATCTTTTATTCGTAAATAAATACTATATTTTTCTAGTTCTTCTATTTCAGACTTTTGAATTTTGTAATCTATTCCATTTAAGGTAATTCCAATTCCTACTAATCCTGTAAAAAAAATAGGGAAAAATTGTACATTATTATAATTAGTGTAAGCAAAAAACGCTGCTGATATTCCGATTATTGATTGGTATATTCCTAAAGTAATTGCTCTTCTTTTTCTTTTTTGTGCTAAGCACATTTCTTCACTAGTATTTCTATCATATGCTTGTTTTAACATTTCTTCTAATAATGTTTTTTCTGTACCTTCAGTGAGGGCTACCTCAAATGTTGACTTATCTAAAAAGGTAACAACAATTTTATCACCTTCTACTTTATAATTATTAATTAACTCACTTAAATCTGCACCTTCATATCCATATTTCATTTTTAATTCTCATCTCCGTTAAAATATTTTGGTGCTTATAATACTATACATGTCGAGAATTGTCAAATTATTCTTCAATTTTTATAAATGTTTTCTTGCCTTTTTGTAGTATTGCTTCTTTGTCAAGAACTACATCATAGTTTTCATCAAGTATTTTTTCATCATTAATTTTAATCCCGCCTTGCACTACTAATCGTTTTGCTTCGCTTTTAGATGTTGCTATATTTGTTTCTACTAATAATTCTAATATGTTTATTTTTTCTTTTCCAATGTTAATAGTAGGCATGTTGCTGTATTTGCCACTAAAAATATCTTCACTTGTTTTTTTAGCATTTTCTGCTTCTTCTTCGCCATGTAAAAATTTTACGACGTTGTATGCTAATGCTTTTTGAGCTAATCTTTTATCTGGTTCTTCTTTTAAACTTTTTTCTAATGTTTCTATTTCTTCTTTAGTCAGAAAAGTTAATTTTTTTAAATAATCAATTACCATAACATCTTCGCTATTTATAAAGTATTGATACATTTGATATGGACTTGTTTTTTCTTTATCTAGCCATAAACTTTCACCTTTTTCAGTTTTCCCAAATTTGCTTCCATCACTTTTAGTCACTAATGGTACTGTTAAGCCATAACATTTTACTTTATCTCCGTGTATTTTTCTTATTAACTCTAATCCTGATGTTATGTTTCCCCATTGATCTTGTCCACCTATTTGCATCGTGCAATTATAATTCTCGTATAATTTTAAAAAATCTATGCTTTGTAGTATCATGTAGGAAAATTCTGTATATGTGATTCCAATATCTAATCTTCTTTTTACAGTATCTTTATTAATCATGTAATTTATATTAAAATGTTTTCCATAATCTCTAAGAAAATCAATAGCATTCATCTCTAATAACCAATCTGCATTGTTTACAATAGTAATTTCGTCGTGTAATAAACTGCTAACTTGTTTTTTTATGCATTCTATATTATGATTTACTGCTTCTTTTGTTATCATTGGCCTTTCTATATTTGGTTTTGGATCTCCAATTAAACCTGTTCCTCCACCTGCAATTATAATTGGATTATGTCCGGCATCTTTTAACCTTTTTACAGTTGCTATTACAGTTAAAAAGTGCCCAATATGTAAACTGTCTCCCGTTGGATCAACGCCAACATAAAAAGTCATTCCACCTTCATTTAATTTATCAATTAGTTCTGGGCTTGTAATGTCGTTTATTAGCCCCCTCCATTTTAAATCATCATATAATTTCATTTTTACCTCCTATAAAATAATAAAAAGATAGCACTAAAGGACGAATTTTTTCCGTGGTACCACCTTCTTTTTTTCTCATTCACTATAAAGCGTGACCTAATTAATCTCCAAAAATGTATATTTACAATATAACTGTGTTAGTTTGCATCTTCCACTAACTTTCTGAAATCAGTTTATATCGCTATTCGTTTTTTTCACAGATTATTTTGTTGTTTTCTTTTTAGTTGTAGTTTTTTTAGGCTTTTCTTCTGCACTCTCTAATTTAACAACTATGTCTTTTGCTACTTGTAAAGCACGTAATCTTACTTCATTAGTAACGTCTTGTAAAACTGGTGTCCCTTTTTTTATTGCATATTTATATAATTCTTCTGCTTTCTTTTGTATCTTTTGTGCTTGGTCTTTTGCAATATCTAATGCTTTTTCTTTGTCTAATGCTGCTAATTCTTCTTTTAACTCGTTTACTCTTTTTGCTATTTCTTCTTTTACTTCTTCTTTGTCAATGTTTTTTACGTAATCTAATACTTCATCTAATTTTGCTTTTAGTTTTGTTCTTGTTACACTACCTTTGTCTGGCGCAAATAATAATGCTAGACCAGCGCCTAGTGCTGCACCACATATAAACTTTCCAAATCCTTTTCTTTTACTCATCAATTTCACTCTCCTTATTAAATTTTTTAAATATTCTACTTATTGCAGTAGTTATTGCTCCAATTATTGTTTCACTTATTGCGGACATTTTTCCTGTTATAAAGTCTATAACATTAAATACCTCATTTACTGATTCTAGTTTTTCATTTACATCATCAAGTAATTTATCAACTTTATTCATGGTCATTATTAATTTTATTCCTATTACTATTCCTATTATGAGTAAAATTATTAATAAAAAGTAAATTACTATGGGTAATGTTAATTGTAATGCTTCCATTTCCTATTCTCCTTCCTTATCTTCATACATTGAATCTATTAAATTAAATAAATCATGTTCTAAAGTTTTGTCGTCGGCGTCTAAGGATAAATTGTCTTCAATTTTTATTTCTTCTTTTTCTTCTAAAATTGGTGTTTGAGCTTCTTCTTCGATTTCATACTCATCTTTAATTTTTTCTTCTAAATCCCCAACTGATATATTGGCGTTTTCTTCTATCTCGGATAATAGTTCTTCGATGCTCTTACTATCATCGCTTTTTGTTTCTTCTTTTTCTTGCTTTCCAACTTCATTGTTTAATTTTGTAAGAGTATTTTCTAATTCGTCTTCTAGTGTGCCGTAAGCTTTTCTTCTTACGTAGTCATAATTAAACTCTGATTCGCTTGGTCTCTTTGATGTTTCTATTTTTTCTTTAATTTCTTCTTTTGTATAGTTTTTATCAAGTATCCCATATACCGGTGATATAACCGGTGAAGGGGTGAAAGTTTTCTCCGGATTTCTTTCCTTACTTGTTGTTGTATTAATAGTTGGCTTATGAATTTCACTTATTCTCTCGGCTACTCTTTCTGGTCGTTTTGTTGGTTCACGTCTGTCCAAATCTATTGTGTTTACTCTACTTCTTGTTTGGACAGGTTCTTCGTCGTCTTCATCTATAACTGGGAATTTAAACGTTGGTTCACTTTTAAATAATTCTCTTTCACTATATGTGCTTTCTATTTTTTCCTCTCTTTGTAGTTGTATTTCTTCTATACGTGGCTTCCTAATTTCTTCTTTTTTTTCTTCTCTAACTGTTGGTTCTTCTTTTACTTCAACTATTTCTTCATCATAAAATATGTTTTTAAGTTTTCCAATTAAACCCATTTTCTACACCTCTTTCTAATTAATAACATCTGGGTCAGGTATTTCATTTTCTTTGTCGTAATCATCGTAGTCTTCTAAATAATCTAAATATGTTTCTTCTTTTTCTGTTGGTCCTTGTAATTCAAATTTTTTTTCATTGGAACCGATTAAATTATTTTGAACTAAATGTGTAATTACATTGTCGTTATATTTAATAGAGGAAAGCAGAACTCCAGAATAAATTACTGATTCAATTATTTCATCTTCTTTAACTTTCATTTCTATTATAGCATAATTATACATTATTTTGAGATAAAAGTAATCATCTTTTTCAAGAATGTTTATAAAACCATATTTTCCATTGTAGTTAAACTCCTGTGTATAATATGCGTCTTTCTGTAAATTGTATTGGTTGTTGACTTTGTTGTAATAAGCTAAAATATCTACATATAAGTAATAACTTTTACCATTACTTATATATACATAATTGTTACCATCACTTTTTAATAAATTAAAATTTCTAGGTTTATACAATCTATAGCCGACTTCGTAGGTGTTGTATAGTTGTTTATCCTGACTTAGAACATTTTGAATGGCCGTATCAATAGTTAGTGTATCGATACTTATACTTGTACATCCTGTAATTAAAAATAGCCCAGTTATCAAGATAATTTTTTTTAGCATCACTTCACCCACTTTCATTTAAAATTATAACAAATATTTTGTAAAAGTTAAACTAATTTTATTACTTTTATGTAATTTATGTTTTTACCTTTTTTTATAAATTTGTTTTCGTATTCTGTTTTGTATTTGCTTATGTAGTTTGTTGATTTCTTTATAGGTATGTATCCATTTCTTTTGTAACTTTTTATGCTATATTCAAATAAGTCATCATTATCGGTTTTTTGCTCGATTATTTTTATATTTTTAAATATACTTTTGTATTTATTTAAAAAAACGTCACTTGTTAATCTTCTTTTTTCGTGTCTCTTTTTAGGCCATGGATCACTAAAGTTAAGATATAATTTACTTATTTCTTTATAAAATATTTCGTCTATGTGTATTGCATCTAATAGGATAAATTTTATATTTGTAAGTTTGTTTTTTTCTGCTTTTTTAATTGCAAATATTAAAACACTGGCGTATTTTTCTACGCCAATATAATTTATATTTGGGTTTGATAGGGCTTTTTCTATTATAAAGTCTCCTTTGCCTACACCTATTTCTAATTCAATTTTGTTTTTATTTTTAAATATGCTTTTGTATTTGCCTTTATAATTTGTTGGATTTTTTATTATGTAATCGTTTTTTGTCACAAATTCTTTAGCGCCTTTTATGTTTTTTAATCTCATTTTATATGACCTCATGTATATTTTAGCATTTTTCACATTTTTTAACAATAATCATATAATATGAGTGAAATAATGGAGGTAAACTATGAACAAGCGTGATATGTTTTATTCTAATTATAATGCTGGTGGATTTATAGACCAACCTATGCCAATTAATCAGAACTTTATGCCTAATCAAATGATGCCTAATATGATGATGCCAAACCAAATGATGCAAAATAGTTCTTTACCAAATCAAATGTATAATCAAAATATGATGTATCCTCAAATGGATAACCAAACTTATGATTATGATATTGATGATAGGTTAACTAAACTTGAAAGACAAGTTAGAAATCTTGATACGAGAATATCTAAGTTAGAACAAGTTAAGGAAGAAGATATTACTTATAATACTACTATTATTTAAACCCTTATTGGGTTTTTTTGTATTTTTCAAAATATAAGTTGCTTATTGTTTTGCTTAATTTTTTGTTAATACTAGATGTGTATGATGTTTTTCTATCGCTTATGTTTGGACTTAATACTACAAAAGTTATTTCATCTGCTATTCCAACAAATGCTTTGCTTACTGTTTCAGTGTCTATTTTCCCGTCTCCATTTGTGTCAATAAAGCTTTGCGCTGTTCCTGTTTTTCCTATTGGATTGTATTTTAAATTTAT
>CALVQQ010000024.1 GCA_944358255.1 uncultured Bacilli bacterium
GAAAAGATAGAAATAGTGGAATTATAGTTAACACTTAACTTTACACACTATTTTTTTTGTTGTAAAATGAATATGGTGAGAGTATGGCATATGATGATAAATCGATTAAAATTTTGGAAGGTTTAGAAGCTGTTAGAAAGAGACCCGGTATGTACATTGGTAGTACTGATAAAAGAGGTCTACATCATTTGGTATGGGAAATTGTCGATAATGCTGTAGATGAGGTTATTAATGGATTTGGTAAAAATATTTTGGTAAAGATAAATAAAGATGGGAGCATTACTGTAAAGGATGAGGGGCGTGGTGTTCCTGCTGGTATGCATGAAAGCGGAAAAAGTACTCCTGAAGTAATTTATACTGTTTTACATGCTGGTGGTAAGTTTGAAACTGATGGCTATAAAGTAAGTGGTGGACTTCATGGTGTAGGTGCAAGTGTTGTAAATGCTCTTAGTGAATGGATGAAAGTTGAGATTAGACGTGATAAGTGTATCTATGAGATTACGTTTAAAGATGGTGGTAAAGTTGATTCGCCTCTTAAAGTTATAGGTACGACTAAAGAAACTGGTACAACTGTTACTTTTAAGCCTGATGAAACTATTTTTAAAAACTGTAATTTTAGTTATACTACTATTTGTGAGAGAATGCAGGAAAGTGCTTTTTTGATTAGTGATTTGACTATTACTGTAATAGATGAAGAAGATGAAAAGGAAAGTGTGTTTCATTATGATAATGGACTTGCTTCTTATATAGATTATATTAATGAAGATAAAAAGGCTTTACATAAAATTATAGAAATTCATGGCGTTAAAAATAATATAGTGGTAGATGTTGCTATGCAATATACTGATGGATATAATGAACAAATTATTTCTTTCGTTAATAATGTTAAAACTGTAGATGGCGGGAGTCATGAAGTTGGTTTTAAAACTGCTCTTACTAAGGCTTTTAATGATTATATTAAAAAGTATAGTTTGAGTAAAACTGGTTTAGAAGGTAGTGATACTAGAGAAGGCATTAGTGCAGTTATTAGTCTAAAAATACCTGAAGAATTGCTTCAATTTGAAGGTCAAACTAAAGGTAAATTAGGTACTCCCGTTGCTAGAACTGTAGTTGAAAGTATTGTGTATGAAAAGTTGTCTTATTTTTTAGAAGAAAATAAGGAAACTGCAGGTGTTATAATGGCTAAGTCACTTAAGAGTAAATTTGCAAGGGAAGCTGCTCGTAAAGCTCGTGAAGAAGCTAGAAATGGTAAGGGTAGAAAAGAGAAAGAAAAGGTTTTACTTGGTAAGTTAACTCCAGCACAGAGTAAAGATGCTAAAAAGAATGAGTTGTTTTTGGTTGAAGGTAATTCTGCTGGTGGTACTGCTAAAAGTGGCCGCGATAAGAACTTTCAAGCTATTATGCCTTTGAGGGGTAAAGTTATTAATGCTGAGAAAGCTAGTACTAATGATTTGTTTAAAAATGAAGAGATTAATATGATAATCCATGCGATTGGTGCAGGTGTGGGTAGTGATTGTGACCCTAGTAGATCTAATTATAATAAGATAATTATTATGAGTGATGCTGATGTGGATGGATCTCATATTCAAACTTTGCTTTTAACTTTCTTTTATAGACATATGAGACCGCTTATAGAAAATGGAATGATATTTATTGCTGTTCCACCTCTTTATTTAGTTAAATATGGTAAGGAAAAGAGATATTTGATGAGTAATGAAGAGTTGAATGAGTTTAGGGAAAGTTATAAGGGTAAGTTTACTATTCAAAGGTATAAAGGATTGGGTGAGATGAATCCTGATCAGTTATGGGAAACTACAATGGACCCAGATAATAGAAGTTTGATAAGGGTTAATATTTCTGATTTGGCTCTTGCAGAAAAAAGGGTTAATGTTCTTATGGGTGATAAAGTTGAACCTAGAAAAGAATGGATTAATGAGAATGTTGAATTTACTTTGGAAGATGATTATAGGAGTTAATATATGAAGAATGATACTAATGAAGCGTTAAAAAGAATATATGACTTTGCACTTGAAGATATTATGGGGGATTGTTTTGGTAAATATGCTAAAGAGATAATTCAAGAGCGTGCAATACCAGATGTTAGAGATGGACTTAAACCTGTTCAAAGGAGAATTCTTTATGCGATGTATTTAGCAAATAATACTTGGGAAAAGCCTTATGTTAAATGTGCAGCTACTGTTGGAGATGTGTTAGGTAAGTTTCACCCTCATGGGGATTCTTCTGTTTATGAAGCTATGGTTAGGATGAGTCAGTGGTGGAAACAAACTGCTCCTTTGATAAGTATTCATGGTAATAATGGTTCTTTAGATGGAGATCCTGCTGCCGCTTATCGTTATACTGAAGCTAGACTTTCTAAAATTAGTGAAGAGTTGTTAAATGATTTGGATAAGGAAACTGTTTCTTGGGCACCTAACTTTGATGACCGTTTTCTTGAACCTACTGTTTTACCTGCAAATTTACCCAATTTACTTATAAATGGGACTACTGGTATAAGTGCTGGTTATGCTACTGATATCCCACCTCATAATATTGGTGAGATAATTGATGCAACTATTAAGAGAATTGATTCGCCTAATTGTAGACTTGATAGTATTCTTGAAATAGTTAAAGGTCCTGATTTTCCTACTGGTGGAATTATTGAAGGTAAAGACGGTATAGTAGAAGCTTATAAAACTGGTAAAGGTAAAATTATCGTTAAAAGTAAGTATGAGTTTGTTAAGGAAAAGGGTAAAGAAAAAATAGTTATTACTGAAATACCTTTTGATACTTTAAAATCTAATATTATTAAGAGAATTGATGAATTTAGGATTGAAAAACGTTTGGATGGTATTAGTGAAGTAAGGGACGAGTCTGATAAGAATGATAATGTTAGAATTGTTATTGATTTAAAAAATGGTGCTGATAAAGATTTAATTATTAATTTTTTGCTTAAAAATAGTGACTTGCAAATTAATTATAATTTTAATATGGTTGCTATTGTTAATAAAAGACCTAAACAATTAGGAATTGTCGAGATAATTGATGCTTTTATCGCACATAGAAAAGAAGTTGTGACTAAAAGGTGTGAATTTGAACTTAAGAATAAAGAAGCTAGAAAACATATCGTTGAGGGTTTTATAAAAGCTTTAGATATTTTGGATGAAGTAATTAAAGTTATTAGAAAAAGTAAGAATAAGGCTGATGCAATAGTTAACTTAGTTAAAGAGTTTGATTTTACTAATTTGCAAGCTGAAGCTATTGTTATGATGCAATTATATAAGTTAACTAATACTGATGTTGATATTTTAAAAGAGGAGTTTTCTAAACTTGTTCAAGAAATTGCTTATTTGAGAAGTGTTTTGGATAATGAGGATAATTTGAAAAAATTAATTAAAGATGAACTTAGAGAAGTTAAAAAGAATTTTAATGTTCCAAGGAAAACTGTTATTAAAGATGAGATTACTGAAATAGTTATTGATGAACTTGCTATGGTTGATAGAAGTGATTTTGTTGTTATTATTAGTAAAAATGGTTATATTAAGAAGGTTAGTGTTAAATCTTATAATTCAACAGATGAGTTAAATCTTAGAGAAGAAGATTATGTTGAAAATATATATAAAATTAATAATTTGGATACTTTGCTTTTATTTACTAATTTAGGTAATTATCTTTATGTTCCTGTTAGAGATATTCCTGAAAGTAAGAATAAGGATTTGAAAGATCATATTAGTAGTTTTGTAAGTATTAGTGATGGTGAAAAGATTATTAGAAGTTATGGTGTTAGAAATTTTGATGACTCTGTACTTACTTTGATAACTAAAAATGGTGTTATTAAGAATACTTTACTTAAGAGTTATAAAGTAACTAGGTATTCTAGACCTTTAACTGCAATTAGTTTGAAAAGTGGAGATGAACTTGTTAATGTATCTGTTAAAGATGGTAGTGAGTACATTATTGTTACTAAACGCGGTATGTGTTTGAAGTTTAATTCTAGTGAAATTCCTGTTTTGGGCTTGAAAGCTAGTGGTGTAAAGGGAATTAATCTTAATGATGGTGATTATGTAATAAATGGTCAAAATATTTATGATGATGAACATTTAGCTATTTTTACTGATAATAAAACTGCTAAAAGGGTTAAATTAAGTGATATTCAAAAGTTTACACGTGCTAAAAAAGGAACTTCTATTATTAAAAGTCCTAAGTCTAAAACTTATCTTGTTATGAATGCTTATTTATCTGATAGTAAAACTGTATTTGGTTTATTGAATGGTAATATTGAAAATATTAAAGCAAGTGAAATTAGTATTATGGATAAGTCTAGTACTGGAAGTAATATTACTAAAAAAAGTGTTTCTGAAGCGTTTGTAGTTAATAAATTAAAAGATATTACTAAAAGGGATGCTCCAGATAAAATTGAGAGTGAAGAAAGGGAAAAGATTATTGAACCTTTAACTATGAGTGATTTCTTTGATGAATTTAAAATATAGTCTTTTTAGTAATCGCCTACATAAAATATAGTAGGTGATTTTTTATGACAAAAAAGGAAGAATTTAAAGAATTTGTTAAATTAAATCCTGAATTTGCATATAGTGTTAAAAATGGTAAAACTTCTTGGCAAGAATTGTATCAAATTTATGACTTGTATGGATCGCAGTCAGAGTTATTTAATCAGTATAGAAAAACTAAATTATCTGATAATATTGCTAATAATTTGGGTGTTAAAGATATTGTTAATGGTCTTAAAAATATTAATATAGATGTGTTACAGGAAAATTTAAATGGGCTGGGTAAAGCTGTTAGTTTTATTGAAGAGTTAACAAATACTTTTAAAAAAGATGAGAATAAAACTGAAAGTGAAACTAAGAAGAAGGGTAAGGTTGAACCTATTAATAGGTTCTTTGATGATTAATGAAAAAGTATGCTTATGATAAAATATATGCTGATAAATTCGCTATTAGGTATTTGAGGGAAAATAGTAATTGGTATAAACTTCTTAATAGGGATGCAAATAGTGTTGATAAAATGATTGAAGAAATGAAAGAGAAGTATGGGCGTAGATTTAAAGATAAAGTTGAAAAAGCTAAAACTAGTTTGGATTTGATTAATGCTTTTATGGCTGTTACTAAGGATAACTAATTATTGCTTGTAGTTTTAACGGGTGGTATAATTTACCTAGGATGGTGTGGTTATGAAAGGTGTTTATATTCATATTCCATTTTGTAAAAGTATTTGTTCTTACTGTGATTTTTGTAAGTTTTTGTACGTCTCTTCTTGGGCAAGTGAATATTTAAAAAAACTTGAAGAAGAAATTAGAGAAAATTATGATAACGATATAGTTAAAACAATTTATATTGGTGGGGGTACACCATCTAGTTTAGGTAAAGAGGAATTAAAGACTTTGTTTGATATTATACGCATTTTTAAAAAAGATAGGAATTATGAGATGACTTTTGAAGTTAATGTTGATGATGTTACTGAAGAACTTCTTTCGTTTTTAGCTAGTAATGGTGTTAATCGTATAAGTGTTGGAATACAGAGTTTTAATGAAATTTGTTTGAAGTTTATGAATAGAAAACATAATAAAAAAGAAATAAAAGATAAAATAAAAATTGTTAAGAAATATTTTGACAATATTAATGTTGATTTTATGTTTGCTCTTCCTATAGAAAACTATAGTATGTTTTTAAAAGACTTACATGAATTTATAAAACTTGATGTTCCACATATTAGTACTTATTCTTTGATTATAGAAGATAATACTGTACTTAGTTATAAAAATGTAACTCCTATTAAAGAAGAACTTGATTATAAGATGTATAAAAAAATTTGTTCCTCTTTAAAGAAAAGGGGTTATAGGCATTATGAAGTTAGTAATTTTGCTAAGCCTGGTTATGAAAGCGTGCATAATTTGAATTATTGGAATAATAGTGAGTATTATGGATTTGGTGTAGGCGCGCATGGTTATATTTCTCTACTTAGATATGAAAATACTAGAAGTTTTAATGATTATTTGGCGGGTAATTATAGGTTAAAGGAATTTCTTATTTCTAAAAGGGAAGATATGGAAAATGAAGTTATTTTGGGGCTTAGAAAGTTAAATGGTGTTAATATAAAAGAGTTTTTTGATAAGTTTAAGGTTAATATTCAAGATGAGTTTAATGTTATGGGTTTGATTAAACGTGGTTATTTGTTACTGGAAAATGATTGTTTGAAAATAAAAGAGGATAAAATATATATTATGAATGAAATTTTAAATCAGATATTGGATAAAGGAGAATAGTATGAGTAAAAAGAAAAAAATATTTTCGGTAATAGTGGTTGCTGTGTTAATATTGTTGTTTGCATTGACTTTGTATATTAATAGAGAAAAGTTGGTTGTTGTTGCTGATGAAGCACATACCACAGAAGACGTTTATTTAGATTATTTATTTAATGAAGTTAGTGAAGTTGAGGGAATATCTGTCGATGATGTGAATTTTGATGGACTTACTTTTAATGAGAGAATTAATTATGCAATTGATAAAGTAAAGGCGAGTTTAATTGTTGCTTATGCTTCTAGTAAAGAAATGAAAATGTTTGCTGAAAATTACAAAGATGTTGTTTTTATAACTTTGGGGTCTTTGTATGAAGAAGAATTAGATAATTTAGTTGGCGTTAAATATGATATGTATAATGTAGCATATTTAATCGGTTATATCGCAGGGGGTATGTCTGAAACTAAACAAATTGGATTGATTGGTTTAGATGAATCTGATGATCAGGAGTTTGTAAGCGGTTATACAACTGGAGCTTTAGCAGCTAATGGGAATATTACAATAAGTGTTGACTATTTAGGTAAAGAGTCATATAAAAATGGGTTTTATCAAAATAAAAATGAAGATGTAACAGATGTGGATCTCGCATATATGAAGGCAAATGATATGTATAAAAATGGCGTAGATATTATTTTTGATATTGCTAATAATAGTAGTGAAGGTGTAATTCGAAGTGCAGAATCAAATAATAAATATGTGATAAGTGATTGTATAAATAAATCTGATAATATTCTTGCTTGTTATGAAAGAGATATAACATACGGATTAAATATGATTGTAGAAGATTATAATAGTAAAAATCTAAAAAATAATTATGAATTTGATATAAATAATGGAGTTAATATAACATTATTTGATAAGATTAGCGATGAATTGAAAGGTAAAATAAAAAAATTAGAAAGTGAAATGTAAAAACTTACAAATTGTAAGTTTTTTAAATGCATAAAAAAATTCGCGGTTGCGAATAAATATTTTAATGGCGGAGTAGAGAGGATTTGAACCTCCGCGCCAGTTTCCCGACCTACACCCTTAGCAGGGGCGCCTCTTCAGCCTCTTGAGTACTACTCCATTGCTAATAAAAATAATATACTATTTTATAGTATTTGTCAAATATTTTAAATTATTATGGGAATGTAAAAGTGTGTAAAGATAATTTGCGTATATAACTATAGTTTGGTATAATACTATAAGAAAGGTAGGAAATAAAAATGACAAAATTGACACAAGATGAAAAAGATTATATTGAATTTTTTGGATTATTTGATGATTTGGACCAAACTAATAGTTATGCAACTGATTTTGTGAACGAAGCAAAGAAAGGAAAACATACTAGAAATTTTACTGAACAAGAAAAAAGAAGTGTTAGAAGAAAATCTAATGGTAAAATTATTAGAATTAAATCTGGAGCTGCAGCTTGTATACTCGCTATTTCTATGACTGCTGGAGCAGGAATAAAGGCAACTATGGATAAAGTTGTACCTTATGTAACAACTTATATTGAATATAAGGCTGAAGACAATGAATTGGCTGATTGGTTTGATCAATATGATGCAACTGGTGAAGGATTTGAATTGGAATCAAATATAAAAAGAGAAATAAGTAATAGTGTTTTTGCTGCTGATCCAATGCCTTATGATTACACTGATCCAAGTAATTATAGAGTTACAGATGATGGAGAAAAAATTGGAGCTATAATGGATTATTATAATGGATTTGATTCATTTCTAGAAGAAAGTACTAGACATGGATATTATGAAAGAGTTTATGAGCAAATGCAAAGATTAATTGCAATGGGTAAGAATCCAGACGGTTTAGATTGTGTATATACTTATGCTGAATTAGCAGATATGTTTGAAAAAGAAAATAGTAAAGGTATGGGTGTTAATTAAATGAATAGATACGATGAGATTTTAACTTTGGATGGAGAAGAATTTGTAGTAGTTGACGAATTAGTTTATGAAAATAAAAAGTATTTGTATGTTAATTCATTAAAGAATGAACAAGATGTTGCTATAATAGAAGAATATGAAAAAGATGGAAAGAAAGTTGTTAAAAGTGTTGAAGATTCTAAATTTGATACATTAGTTAATTTATTTGCAAAAAAAATAATGGAAACTGAATAGTTATTGAAAATTACAAATTAAATTAGGAGATTTATTATGAATCTTAAAATTAATACAAAAAAAGGCTTCACTCTTGTTGAATTGATTGCTACTATAGCTTTAATAGCTATTATAACAATTATAGCAGTTCCTGAAATAATTAGTTTATTTGAAGATACTAAGATTAATTCATTTCTAGATGAGGCTAAAATTATATATAAAAGTATAGAAACAAGTTATAATAGTGATTTTTTAGAAGAAACTATTAAAGTGAGTAGGTATTGTGAAAGTAAAGAAGGTTACATTAGAAGATTGAGGATAGATAAATCTGAAGATATTTTTTATGATATTGAAATATCAGATTCTGGGAATGTAACAAAGTTTTATGTGGCTAATAATAAATATCAGTTATTGTTAGATGGTGAAGATATAAAAATTGATGATATAATAGTTAATAATGTAGTAGATGTAGAAGATAATGTTCTTAGTTGTGATTAGTTTGAAAGGAAGATTATGAAAAAAGGTTTTACATTAATAGAATTATTAGTAGTTATAGCTTTAATAGCTTTGTTATTAATTATAGTGGTTCCTTCTACTATAAAGGTTTTGGATGGTGGCATTTCAAATACCATGAAAATTCAGGAAAAAGAAGTGGAAGATGCTGCTAAAATGTATCTTGAAGATTATTGTAAGTCACCTTTAAGTCATGATACAGTTTGCCCTTTTACTAAAACTATTACAGATGGAATTATATATTATTCAGGTGAAGTAAGTTTACAAACGTTGGTTGATAATAATTATATTCAGAGTGTTTCTATAAGAAATAAAGATTGTGTTGGCAGAGTTGTTTTTGTTGATAGTGATCCAACGGCTTATTTAAAATGTGAAGATATATATACTACTGAAGGCTATTAGAATCTTTACAAAATTTGACATTTATCCCTTAATGTGCTATAATTATATCAGTAATTAGGGGGTAGGTAAAATGAAAGGTAGATTTTTATTAGATTACTTAGATGAAAATTATTATAAAAAATTAGAGAGAAGTTTAAAGAAATATAATATGGTTGCTTATAAAAGATTAGTTTTTGATTTTTATCCAAAATTAAGAAGCGGTGAGTTTGTTGGTGAATTAATAAGTATCAATAAGCATGAGCAAACTGAAACGTATGAATTAAAACTTCCTACTGATAATTTGTTTGTAAAGGTTTATGGAGAAGTTAAATTAAATTATACAGTGTATTATTCACAAAATACTGTTATGTTAAATTTATTGGAACCAAAAGATATATTAATGGATGGACATAAGTCTGAATTGACAGCTTATAAAGGTATTATGATTTCAAAAGCAAATGCTCAGAAAGAAATGTTTAAAATTGATTTATTAAGTAGGTTAGAAAACAAATAATAAGTGTTTATTTATAGAGTGTTGATTTTTATATCAATGCTCTTTTTAATTTTAAATTTAAAAAAATGTTTGACATATTTTTTTATATGTGATAGCATATTTGTCAAATTGTTAGGTGATTTTTATGTTTGGATTAATTATATTTTTATGTTTAGGAACTACTTCAGTAAGTTTTGGCATTGAGTTGATGACTATTCTAAAAATTCACAAGGATTTAGCTGATAATGGATATAAAGTTAAGTTTGATAGAATGAAAGAAGTTGCTGATGAGGTTGATACTAAAAAAAATAATAGAACATTTTTTTCTTTCTTTATTCCAGTTTTGAATATTCAAAAATCTTTGATGAGAGCTTGGCATTATTCAAATAATAAAGATTTAATCTTTAGTAAGTTTAATGAAAAAAATTTATTAGAAGAAATGTCTGATGTTGAAATGAGAGAATATCTTAAGCATCCAACTGGATTAAATGCTTTGGTTGTCCCTTTGAATTTTGAAATTAGGTTGGAAAGAGCTGATTTTGTTATGTACAATGATGGTTTTAGTGTAAGTAAAATATTCTACGAATGTGGTGATTCTCTTGATGACATTGTTATTTTAAAAGTAGAAGGAAAAGCAAAAAAGTTAACTGAAGATGAATTAAGATTATTGATTTTATGTAAGATGAGAGGTATTGACCTTACAGATGATGATGATGAAACAGAATTAGATGAAAAAGAAAAAATTTCAAAAGAACCGCCAAAAGATTTTGATCAAAAAGTGGCTTCTGATGAAAAATCCGGAGAAAAATCTCGCCGTTCAGAAAGTATAGATGAATTGACTGAATTAAGACATGAACTTTTGGACGAACTTGAGAATAAACATGATAATTCAACTGATGATAATGCATTTACTTTTAAAAAACAGGATAAAAAATAAAAATCTTATGTACTTTTCTATAATAATTAGGCTTATGTAAGCCTTTTTTATTTATTTAATATTTCGTATATTAAATCAGCTACACTTTCATATTCTTTAATAGCTATTTTTTTTAACTCTCTTACGGAATTAATCATTGCGTAGCCATTATAATTTTTAACCATCTCTATATCACTATATCCATCCCCTATTGTATAAACATTATCTTTATTTATATTTAACTTTTCTAATAATATATTTATTGCAATTGATTTATTTGTCTTATTAGAAATTATTTCTAATGAATCTTCTGTAACATAAAATGAATTAATATAATCTTTGTATTTATTTTTTATAATTTTATCAATATTTAAAGCATCTTTTACTTCCTTATATTTAGCATTTATCTTGGTTATGTTATCATGTGTGAAGTCGACTCGGCTTTCTAACTTACTGCAGCAAAAAGAACTGATTGTTTTATCTAATTGTAAATCTTCTTTTATTTTATTTAATATTTTTGGTTCTATTGTAAAATTTGCTATAACATTATTAGTTTTGTCTAGTATTGTAGCCCCATGATTAAGAATTACATAATCGTATTTAAAGTTATATATATCTACTTTTTTTTGAAAATCAAGATAGCTTCTACCTGTTGCTATAATAAATATGTTGCCTTTTTTTCTAAATTTGTTAACTTCTTTTATATTTGATTTTATGTCTTCATCATTTAAATAAAAAGTTTGATCGTAGTCACTTACTAATATTTTCTTGTCTATATTCATTATAAGCACTGCCTTTCTAATTTTAACTTTACTATTAAATTATAACATGAATTATATTTATAAGTACATTTTCTTTTATTTTTAAATATAAAAAACACATATATATAATATGTGTGTTAATTAAATTTAGTGGTGCAGGTGAGGAAGTTATCTACAACTTTTTCCAAAGGTAATTGATGTATGAATCAATCGCTATATACATTGTACCAAATTTCTTTAAAATAAACAATTATAAATTTTCTTTTATTTCAGGAAATAAATCATATAAGTTATACCCTAACAAGTTATCAAAGTATGCTTTCAATTTATATGTTTCTTTTATGTGATATTGTGTATTTGAGTAAGCACCTCTCCTAATCATAATATCAATTAATCTTTTATCAATCGTATAAACTTTACCACCTTGTGGACACATTAAATCACATATATTTATTATCTTTTCTTCTATTGTGTAGTTATGGTTTTTTATAAACTCTGTTAAAAACAAATTATCTTTTGGGTTTGGAACTCCTCCTGCAGTACATATAATATCATTGTTTAAGTAAGAATGTGTTAAACATATATCACAATATTCTTCGTCATAACCTTTATCTTTTAAATAATTATACCCCCTCATAACATGTCCGTGGGATTGTCCGTTATATTTACCAATATCGTGTAAATATCCAAGAGTAATTGCTTTATCTATATCTGCATTATAACCTTTTTCATTTAATGCTTTTGCTATTTTACCTGCACTCTCGCCAACACACAAACAATGGTCTATCCATGTATCACTTTCAGTCTTTTTTCTATAATATTCTAATATTTTTTTGGCTTCTTTGCTTGTTATTTTCATACTCTATTCTCCCAACTTTTTAAATAAATCACTATAAACTTTATCTACATCTATGTAATTTACCATTGTTATTTTGTGATTATTAGTAGTTATTTCATAAGAAGTATCTTTTTTTATATTAGGACAACTTATATCTTCACTTGTAAACCATTTTTTATTTATCATATATGCAATAACAGATATATCCCAAATGACTCGTCTTTCTTGTATTCCATGATATCCATCATTATAAAATCTATCTATTAGATAATTACATAATTCACTTTTATCATTCAAATAATGTTTTAATTCATATATTGAGATTCTTAAATTAGAAGCAACATTTTTGCAAGGAATAATAGTTAGTTTAACTTTTGAATCAAATACTATTTCTACTGCACTTACATCTTGTCTGAAATTAAATTCCAAATTATTATCTTGTAATAAACTATGTCCACCTAACCAAATTACTTCTATTTTATCAATTATTTTAGGCTCTTTTTTTATTGCCAGTGCAATATTTGTAATTGCACCTATTGACATAATATAAGTTTTATCATTTTTAAGTGCTACTTCAATTATTTTATTAACTGCGTTATTAATTTCATTATACCCATTGCAAATATAATCTTCTGCACCTTTGAATACTTTATTAGTTGTATTAAAATTTAGCCAATTACATATTTTAAGTATTTCATTATAACTTTTTTCTTGTCCACTTATAACTGTTTCATTTCTTTGTTTATGAGAATAAGGAGCAACTGTTATTGCTACAATATTAAATATATCCTGACTCTTTAACATATAAGCTAAAGCAAACTGATCATCACACTCATTATAAGTATCCGTATCCAAAATAACATTAATTTTTTGTGTGTTCTGTAATAAACTCATATATTTCCTCCCAATTATGTACTCTAGTTATATTAGAATCTTTATTGTACGGTGTATCCATTAATAATGTCGTTATATTATTTATGACACAATCTTCACAAATACGTTTTGAATCGTCTATCATAATATCAATATGGTTTTTTAAGCATTCTTTAGTTTTACTGTGAGTATCATAAGCATTGGTAAGAATCAGTTTATCATAATATATACTATTTTCATTAAGCCATTTTTTTGTCATTTCGTAAGGATTAGTGTATTCGCCATTATCTCGTCCAGTTATAATAAAAATATTATATCCATCATTTCTAAGTTTATCTATATATTCTTTTGCCCCATCTAAAACTACTAATTTTTTAGCAATTCGTTCAATATTACTCGTATAAAACTCATCTAATTCTTCTTTTGTCCAATCAAACATGCCTCTTGTTATATAATCTGCATTAGCATTAATAATACCATTATTTCTTAAATCTTTATCATGAATAAAAAATTCATTTAATAAAACCTCATTAAAGTTTGATATTACATTATCTATATCTATTCCTATATTCATTTGTGCCACCATATTCCGATTATAGCACATTTATTTATATTTTTAAATTCAAAGCAATTAGTTAGCTTCTTTCAATTTTCCTAATACAATGATTAGTCTTTAACTTACGTTTCATTCAATACTTTTTCAACTTCACTAATTAATTGTTCTTTATTAGGAATATAATAAGTATAAGTTGACGCAAAAATATTATT
>CALVQQ010000025.1 GCA_944358255.1 uncultured Bacilli bacterium
AATGAGTGTATTAAACACCCATAATTTATGACATTTTAATATTGAAATTTTTATGACATTTTATGTTGACATTTACATGCGAGCTTGTTTTTTGCATCTTCAAGTGAGATAAAACGGCGATTTCTGTAAAATCTTTCGTTGTCTTTGCGATGAGACCTTTCAACCTTTCCATTATGCTTTGGGGTGTAGGGTTTGATAAGGTCGTGGTTGATATTACACTTTTTTAAATATCTTTCAAAAAGTGTAAGTTTGTCTGAAATTAATCTGTTGGTAAAATCTAGTCCATTATCAGTTCTAACACACTTGATTTTGAAGGGGAAAAACTTTATAACTTCTTGCATGAATATTGTAGAAATATAAGTAGAACGTTCGTTATAAATTTGAATGTATCTAAATCTAGAATATTCATCAATAGCAGTATATTGATAAAGTTTTTCATCACCAACAATACATTCAGTAGGTACAAACTTAATATCAACTTGTATTCGTTCTCCAGGGAAAGTCATTTGGACGTAAGGTTTAACTTTCCTTTTACTCTTTTTGGGTTTTTGTGGAAACATATTTAATCTTTTCATAACACGATATAGAACTTCAGGTTTGTGATTATAACCCCGTTGTTTAAGTTTAACCCAAAACACAATTAAACCTAAGTCCGGATTTCTTTTTCTCATATCTTTAATAAGCTTAATTTCTTGTTGAGTGTGAGCATTAGGATGAGAATGAGGCTTAGTACTAAGATTTGATAGAGAACGAATAGTGCCATCGTATCTTTTTAACCATCTATAGACATATTGTCTATTTGTATTGTACTTAATCGCAGTTTTAGTTACGCCGTTTTTAATGGCGTATTTGATGAGAGATTCACGATATCTCATCAATTGAGTGATAGTTTGTTTTTTCTTCATAGATCGACTCCTTTCATATTTGGATCATTTTTGAAGTTTGACAAACTTACACTGTGCAATTATGCCCAGATGAGACTTATATGCCGAGAAAACATTAATAAATTAGGCATAAGGTGATACGCTTATGCGGTGGCTGTACATGTAATATGCCAGGTCTACAGACACAAATCACATTATGGGTTCCTAATTAATTGATGGAAATTGGAATATATGTCATACTTGTATTATAATTGCACAACTCTATTCGATTAAAAAAATTTAAACAAGTTGAAAAACAAAAATAATTTAAATATAATTAAGTTATATATAAGGCAATTTTAAGTGGCTTAAAAATAAAGAAACTAAACTAAAACAATATAAGTCGTCAAATGGCAACAGATAAAAAATATCATTTTTACTTAAAATTACCTAGTAATGAACTTAAGCAATAAATTATTTACAATAGTTATAGTTGTGGCAATTAAAAAATATTTTTACATAAGCATTATTTATATTTACCACAAGATTAGAAAAATTTATTTTTTACTATTTATTTTTTATAAAATATAAAGTAAACTATATTAATATCAAAAGAGGCGGATATTATGACAAAAATTAATAGTAACTTATATAAAATAGAAAATGAGAATTCATTTCAGAGAGTAATTAAAATATCAAATGAATATAAAAAAAACAATCCTAATAAAAATATAATTGCTTTAAGTATAGGAGATGTTATAAATCCTATTCCTAACAAAGTTATAAATAAGATGAAGAAAGCATTATCAATTCAAAAGCACAAAAGGACTTTTAAGGGATACGGAAGTAGTTCGGGATGTGATTTTTTAAAGGAAAAAATTTTAAATAATGAATATAAAAAAATGAATTTTAGCATAGACGAAATATACATATTTGATGGAACAAAAAGTGATATCATAAATATACTGGAAATGTTTGAACCAAAATCTAAAATATTGTTAAATGATATTATGTATCCAATTTATTATAATGGGACACAATGTTTAAACAAAAGAATTTATGTGTCAAAATTAGATGAACAGTTAAATTTCATTCCTATCATGCCGAAGAAGCATTATGATATAATATACCTTTGTTCCCCAAATAATCCAATTGGTTATGCATTAAATAAAAATCAATTAACTAAATGGGTTAATTATGCAGTAAAAGAAAAATCAATAATTTTATACGACAACGTTTATAACACATTTATACAAGACAAAAATATTCCTAAATCAATATATGAAATAAAAGGTGCTAAAAAAGTAGCTATTGAGTTCCGAAGTTTTTCAAAATCACTAAGTTTTAGTGGTATACGATGTTCATATTACATTGTTCCCAATGAAATTTATCCCGACATAAACAAAATTTGGAAAGAACGCGTTATTAACAGATTTAATGGTACTAATTATATAACACAAGTAGGCGCAAAGGAATATTATGATAATTCAGTGCAAAAAAAGGTTACTAAAAACATGAAATATTATTTAGACAATGCAAAAATTTTAAAAGAAACCTTTATTAAAAATAATTTTATGGTTTGGGGTGGAGAAAATTCTCCATATCTCTGGATTAAAATAAAAGAAAACATTACATCTTGGGAACTCTTTGATTTATATCTAAAAAAATTAAATATTATAGTTACCCCTGGTATCATTTTTGGTGACAGCGGAAATAAATATTTTCGAATCTCTTCATTAGCCAATAGGGGCGATATTTTGAAAGCAGTAGAAAGGATAAATAAATACTATGAAAAAAATAATTAGTCGATTAACAATATTAGCCATACCTTTAGGAATATTATTTGGAGTTTTTCTACCAAAGTTTTGTTTAAAAATTTCATTTATTGGAACAATTTATATAAATATTTTAAAATTTATGGTAATACCATTAATATTTTTGAATATATCTTATACGATTTATAAAGCTTTAACCAAAAAAGAAAAAATAATAACAAAATCTATTGGACTATTTATTTTAATGTTTGTGGTGACCTTCTTAATAACTTCACTCATTATATTTATTATAAAACCAAACTTTACAATAAATTTGGAAAATTTTAAATGGGATGGAGAAAGTGTAGACTTAAATTTTACAAACATTATTACTAATATATTCCCCGACAATATCATTAGCCCATTTGCAAATAATTCTTTATTCACAATAATATTACTGGCATTACTATTTGGATATTCTTCATCAAAAGTTAAAAACATTGAATCAGTCATGGAAGATATAAATGGTCTTTCAGAGATATTTAAAAAAATGTTAGAAATCATTTTATACCTAAATCCATTAGCAGTTTTCACATTAATTGCTTCATCAGTAGCCAACTACAAATTAGATATAATACTCATGGGAATAAAATATATATTAATAGCCTATTTATGCAGTATTATTATCATGTTCATTGTAATGATGTTACCAGTTTGGATATGCAAGAAAATCAATCCTATAACTTATATAAAAAATTGTGGTAAAGTATGGTTAATGACCATAACAAGTTGTTCATCGCTTGCAACTTTACCATTGACTTTAAAAACATGCACAGATAATTTTAAAATACCGAAAAGCAAAAACGATATTGTAGTATCACTTGGATGTGCTATTAACTTTTGTGGTGGTGCTGTATCATTTGCGATTTTAGGGCTTTTGTGCAGTAAAATGTTTGGAATTGAAATAAGTGCTTTAAATTTTGTATTAATGTTATTAACGGCTTTAGTAATAAACATGGCCGCACCCGGTATACCAAACGGGGGTGTAGTAATAGGAGCGACTTATTTATCATTGTTTAAAATTCCGCTAGATTTTATAGGATTTTACAGTGGACTATATAAAATTTTAGATATGGCTTACACAACATTAAATGTAACTGGGGACATAACAGCAAGCATATTACTTAACAAAAAGAATAGTTGAAATATGAAATACCAGTAATTGCCATATAAAATTATTAAAATAAGTTAAAAATAAATATAGGTGGTATAGTGAAGAAAATGTTATTTATTTTAACTTATTTTTGTTTGTTTTTAGTGTGTATTAACTATAAAGAAAGTAAAAATACAATAGCAGTAAGCTTTGAACAAACAAATCAATATGTTCAAAATACATACATTTTGACTTTTAATAATTTCAATAGTCAATATATAACAAAATTTTTTGACAATAATGAAATAACTATATTAAGTATAAAACCAATAAATTATAAAAGTATTAAAAAAGAATTTAAAGCAAAAGGAAGTAATGTAGAACAAATATATCAAAATTTTATAAATGAGTATACAACTATTTTAAATAACAAAGGATTATCAGAAGAAGCAATATATGTATATCAAAAAGGAATTGGAATTGATCAAATAAAAGTACTAGCAATAGAAAAAGAAATTATGAGTATTCGAAGCCAAATCGATTTTGAATATAGTGTAGAAAATTAAACATAATAAAAATATGACAAACACGAAAAAATATAACATATTCATCATCATTACCACATTTGCAAAATCTATGATAGAAGTATTTGTACCATTACTTCTTTTTAATATTAAATTTAACTTTAAAGAAATATTATTTTTTTATTTAGTAGAATTTATTACTATACTTATATTTTATACAATTATATTAACTAAATGCAAAAAAATTCCGTTTAAAAAACTAATGATAATTAGTTCAATTTTATTTAGTTTATCATACATTTTTATCAATTATATGACAAACAATATTATACAACTTATTACCTTAAGCATATTAAATGGATTATATTTATCAACATATTGGTTAAGCAGGCACTTTTATGGAATATCAATAATTAAAGAAAGAAGAACAACAGATAATGTAAGTTTATACATGGTATTTGCAATTATAGGATCTTTGCCAGCAAGTTATATAGGTGCCTTTATAATAGAAAAATATGGTTATATAACAATTTCAATAATAATATTTGCTTTATCATTAATAAGTCTACTACCCCTTTTTAAAATTAAAATTGTAGAAGATACTAATAAACTAGACCTCAAAAAAATAACAAAAAAGTATCCATTAAAAAATTATATATTTTTATTTTTTGACCAACTAAAATTTTTTGTATTTCTTTTTTTCCCATTATACATTTATATTAATATTAAAAACGAATTAAAATACATAGCGATAGCAAATGCTTTAATAGGCATATCCAGTATAATATACATACTTTATTTAGCTAAAAAAATGGATAAAAATAAAAAAGATTATTTAAATCATATATTAATAATAATGTTCATTACACTTGTAATAAAATTAAATATCCATTCAAGTACAGCCATGCTAATAATAATCTTTTTTGAAGGAATTAGCAAATCGGCATTAGACACAATAATATTAAGAGACATATATAGTTACAAAAAAAATTTCAATAATATATCATATATAATTTTTATAGAAATGATCTATTCCTTATTCAGATCTATCATACTTATAATTTATATAATTATAAATATAAATCTCAAAGGCATATTATATATTGGAAGTAGTTGCTTATTACTGAATTCATTAATTGGATTTAAACAAGGAAAAAGTGGTTATAAAACTAATTGTTAATTTTTATATAATATGATAAAATAATAAAAGAATAGAAGGGACGTTATGGAAGAAAGTAATAATAAGTTTGAAATAGATATATCCAAAGGAATAGCTAATCCAGAATGTGTTTTTAAAGGTAATAAATATAGAATTACTGTTCTTTCTGATGTTTTAATTCGATTTGAATATAATGAAGAAGGAAAATTTAATGATTATCCAACTTTATTAGCTATAAATAGAAAATTTGCGAAAATACCAAAATTTACTGTAAAACAAGATAATAAATTTTTAAATATATCTAATAATTATTTTATTCTTGAATATGCAAAAGAAAAACCATTCACATCATCTAAATTAATGCCTGATGCCAATTTAAGGGTGAGTTTAGTAAATACAGATAAAATATGGTATGTCAATCATCCTGAAGTCAGAAATTTCAAAGGAACTTCATACAGCCTAGACTTAGATAAAGGACATTTAAAACTATGGAAAGGATTATACTCTACAGATGGATTTGCATCAATAGACGATTCAGCAAGACCAGTATTTATTAGTAACGGTTCAGTTAAAAAAAATCCATCAGATGGATTAGACATATATTTATTTATTTACAGAAAAGATTTTGGATTAGCATTACAAAGTTATTTTGAATTAACCGGATATCCTACATTAATACCGAGATATTCATTAGGAGTTTGGTGGAACAAAAATGAGATATATAAATCACAAGACATACTAGATTTGGTACAGAAGTTTGACAAAAACAACATGCCAATTTCATCAGTTATACTTGGACCACACTGGCATAAAACGGTAGATGAAAAAGGAAGCAAGATTAATACAGCATTTTCATTTGACCCTGAGTTAATACCAAATCCTAAAGATTTAATAGAAAAATTACATCGCGAAAATGTTTTTGTAGGTGTAAATATAAATACACAAGACGGAATTAATCCCAGAGAAAGTGCTTATGCAGAAATTGCAAAGGAATTGAACAAAACTAAAAATGAAATAATACCTATAAATGTATATGATGATAAAATTGTCAAGTTATTCTATGAAAATTTAATCAAACCATTAAATGAATTAGGGGTAGATTTATTGTGGCTGGATGAAAATACAAAAGATATGATAGGTCTATTTATGATAAATCATTATTCATTTATACATAGTGAGCAAATCAGTGGCAAAAGAAGTGTTATATTATCTAGGAATCCAGGAATCGCGGCACATAGATATCCAGTATTATATTCGGGAGATACTTTAGTAAGTTGGAGAACCTTAAAGTTATTGCCATATTATAACTCTACTGCTTCAAATATAGGAGTTTCATGGTGGAGTCATGACATCGGTGGATATAAGAACGGAACAGAAGACGAGGAATTATATGTTAGATACGTTCAATTAGGAACCTATAGCCCGATATTTAGGTTTGCAGCAGATATTGGAAGATATTACAAAAGAGAACCTTGGAAATGGGATGTAAAAACTCAGAAGATAGTAAAAGACTACATGAATGTTAGATATAGACTAATTCCGTACATATATACAGAAGCATACAAATATAGCAAAACCGGGTCACCGCTTATACAACCGCTATACTATAAATATCCAGAATTATATGACGAACCAATATACAAAAATGAATACTTTTTTGGGTCAGAACTATTTGTTTCTCCAATTGCAGAACCAAAAGATACAGTAATGAAAAGAGTAGTACACCGCATATTCCTACCAAATGGGATGTGGTATGATTTTAAGACTGGAAAAAAATTCCCAGGCGGAAAAAGATATGTAACATTTTTTAAAGATGAAGATTACCCAGTATTTGCTAAAAGCGGTTCAATAATACCAATGGCAATACTTGATAGTGATCATTTAAACGATTCAAGACCACCAAGAAAATTAGAAATTCAAGTGTTCCCTGGAAGAAGTAATTCATATAAATTATATGAAGACGATGGAGTAAGTAATTTATATCAAGAAGGTTACTATATAATAACAAATATTGATTATAACTATAGAGAAAACAATTATACATTAATTATAAGACCAATAGATGGAAAAAGTGGGTTAATACCAGACAAGAGAGACTATAAAATTAGATTTAGAAACACAAAATATGCAGAAGACGTTAAAGTTAATGTTGGAAGGCATGAAGTAGATTTTGAAAAATATATTGATGATACAGATTTTATAATAGAAATAAAAGATGTTCCAACAATACAACAGCTTACAATTAACTGCGCTGGTAAAGACATTGAAATAGATGCAGTAAGATTAATCAACGAAGAAATAGATTCCATCATTTCAGATTTAAATATTGAAACAAAACTTAAAGAAAAAATTGCCGATATAATCTTCAATGATATGAGTATTAGAAAAAAACGTATAGAAATTAGAAAGTTAAAAAAAGATGGATTAAAGTCATTATTTGTAAAAATGTTTATCAAACTATTAGAATATATAGCAGAAATATAATAAAAACTTGATAAATTATGTATTAAATTATATAATACACTTAAGTTCTATTTGAAAGAGTAGTAGCATATTTAATTTTTTCAGAGAGTTAGTGATTGGTGAGAACTAATAAAAAAGAATATGTGAACTTGCTTTTTAGGAAAATCGTAAAAAGGCGTTAACTTAAAGAGATGCATAAACTTTATGAATTAAGGTGGTACCGCGGAATTAATTCGTCCTTAACTTGTAAAGTTTTTATTTTAGAGGTGATAGATATACAAATAATAATTCGGTTTATAATGATATTTATAATGTCATTCTTAATAACATTCATATTTTACTCTGTTATGTTTAATAGAAAAAAGATAAAAAATAAAAAGAAAGAGGTTTTAGAAGCCAAACTATTAATTAACAAATATAAATTAAACATAAAAAAAATAAAATACAAAAATCTATTATTTATAATATCAATAATAAATTCAACAATAGTTGCATTCACATTTACGGCCGTGTTTTATGTAAAAAATTATTTAGTAGGATTACTAATTGGATTTATTTTACTAATCATTTTAACATGTTCATTATATGAAATAACAGGTAGATATTATCAAAAGAAGGGAAGTAAAAAAGATGTATAATTTCAAAGAAATAGAAAAAAAGTGGCAAGAATATTGGGAGAAAAATAAAAGTTTTAAAGCCGAAACTGGGAGTAGTAAAGAGCCATATTACATACTAGTTGAGTTCCCATATCCATCAGGATCAGGATTACATGTAGGGCACGTTAGGAGTTATACTGCACAGGATTCAATGGCAAGAATGATAAGAATGCAGGGGAAAAACGTGCTATTTCCTATGGGCTGGGATGCATTTGGTGCGCCAGCTGAACAATATGCTATAAAAAATCACATTCATCCTAAAGATGCTGTAAAAGAAAATATAAAAACATTTAAAAGACAGATGCAAACATTAGGATTTTCATTTGATTGGGATCGAGAATTTTCGACAACTGATCCAGAATACTACAAATGGACACAATGGCAATTTTTACAATTTTATAAAAATGGAATGGCATATAAAGATACCGTGCCAGTCAATTGGTGTCCAACCTGCAAAAGTGTACTTTCAAATGAGGATTCAGCTGGAGGAATTTGTGAAAGATGTGGCTCACAAGTAGTTCAAAAAGAAAAGTCACAATGGATGCTTCGCATGAGCGATTATTCAGAAGATTTACTCAATGGCCTAAATGATACTAATTTTGCAGAAAAAGTAAAACTAGGACAAATTAACTGGATTGGGAAATCCATAGGAGCTGATGTTAAATTTAAAGTTGACAATTATGATGAAGAATTTGTTGTATTTACCACTAGATGTGATACACTATTTGGCGCTACATATTGTGTTTTAGCGCCAGAACACAAATTAGTAGATAAGATAACAACTGAAGAATGCAGAAAAGCAGTTATAGAATACAAAGAAGCATGTGCTTTAAAAAATGATATGGAACGAACAGAATTAAACAAAGATAAAACTGGTGTATTTATAGGATCATATGCAATTAATCCAGTAAATAATAAGAAGATACCAATTTATATTAGCGACTACGTATTAGCCAGTTATGGAACAGGAGCAATCATGGCTGTTCCAGCTCACGATGAACGTGACTATGAATTTGCACAAAAATTTGGGCTTGAAATAATACCAGTTTTAAAAGGCGGTGACGTTTCTAAAGAAGCATTTGTTGGGGATGGCGTACACATAAATTCTGGATTTTTAGATGGATTAAACAAAAATGAAGCAATTTCAAAGATGATTGAATTTTTAGAAGAAAAAAAATTAGGAAGTAAAAAAGTAAACTATAAAATGAGGGATTGGATATTTTCTAGACAAAGATTTTGGGGAGAACCAATTCCTATGATATACTGCGAAAAATGTGGATGGGTTCCAATGAAAGAAGAAGATTTACCATTATTACTTCCAGATGTTGCCGAATATGAACCAACAGATAATGGTGAAAGTCCATTAGCTAAAATTACAGATTGGGTGAACACAACTTGTCCAAAATGTGGCGGAAACGCGAGAAGAGAAACAGACACTATGCCAAATTGGGCAGGCTCTAGTTGGTATTTTTTAAGATTTATGGATCCACATAATGATAAAGAATTTGCATCTATGGACGCAATGAAATATTGGAGAAGAGTAGATTGGTACAACGGTGGAATGGAGCATACAGCAAGACATTTACTTTACGCTAGATTTTGGGTACAATTTCTTTACAATATAGGTTTAGTCCCAAATAAAGAGATGATTTGGACTAGAGTGAGTCATGGAATGGTACTTGGAGCTGACAATCAAAAAATGAGCAAATCAAAAGGGAATGTTATTAATCCAGATGATATAGTAGCAGAGTATGGAGCAGACACATTAAGAACATATGAAATGTTTATGGGAGATTATCAAATGGATTGTCCATGGAACACTGATTCTTTAAAGGGATGCAGAAGATTTATAGATAAAATAATACGTTTAAAAGATAAAGTAATTAATGATGAAAATTATTCAAAAAATTTAGAAATAATTATTAATAAAAGTATTAAAAAAGTACAAAATGATTTATACACAATGGGATTTAACACAGCTATCTCAACATTAATGATCTTAGCTAACAAATATGATGAGCATGATCATATTACAAAAAAAGATTACAAAACTTTATTGACACTTTTAAATCCAATTGCACCCCACATTACAGAAGAATTAAATGAGGAGTTAGGATATAGACCAATATGCGAATCTTCATGGCCAACGTATGATGAAGAAAAAACAATTGATATATCAAAGAAAATAGCTGTTCAAATAAATGGAAAAGTAAGAGCAGCAATAGACGTATTAGAACAAGAAACAGCAGAAGAAATAAAGGAAAAAGCCTTAAAAGAACAAAACGTACAAAAATATCTTGAAGGAAAAGAAATAATTAAAGAAATAATTATACCAAACAAAATTGTTAATTTTGTTATAAAGTAATAAAAGAATATATTAAAATAAAAAATAATATGATATCATATAAATAGAAGGAGGATGTTTATGTACGGATATGGTAATTATGGAATAGACTATAATATTTCATCAACAGCAAGTTCGGCAGCAACATGGATGCTAGTTAGTTTAGTTGCAGCGTTAATAGGTGGCATTGTAGTTTATCTAGTATTTCTAAACAAATCTAATGAAGGAAAATATAAAGGATTTATAGGCTGGTTATATGACTTTTTAAGTTTTAAGTCAATGTTTGCAGAAGTATTATTAAAAGTTGCTTATATAATATTAGCAATATACATAACACTATCATCTTTTGCATTAATCAGCGTAAGTTTCATTGCATTCTTGGCATACCTCATTTTAGGAAATTTAGTACTAAGATTAGCATTTGAATTTTCATTAGTAATATTAGTAATATGCAGAAATACGACTGAAATTAACAAAAAATTAAAGAAAGAAAGTCACAAGAAAGAAGAAAAATAGAAACTTTCTTTTTTTTTACACTTGATATATAATTAAAATATGAAAAAAATAATAATACTAATTATGGTAATAATAATGACTGGATGTACAACTGACGAAATAAGTGAAGAGTATAGAATATATAATAACTACATAAATGAACTAAAAGAAAATAACGAAGCAAGTGAAATTAATAATTATTTAGTAAACATAGAATTAGAAAAAATTACAGATGAAGAAACAATGTACGTTTTAACGTTAGATAACGCGCAAGTAGATATGTACGATATAGAAGTAATAGTTATTCACAATCAAGAAACTGATGATATTTTTCCAACATCTGGGATATTTGAAGAAAAAATTGATTTAACTAAGGAAAACGAAGAAATAAAGGGTATACAACTCATTGGATTTATAGACAATGAAATAAAAGACATAGAATTTAAAGCAATGATAAAATATATAGATGAAGAGGGCAATGAAAAAAAAGATTATTATATAAAACAATTTTAGACAAAAAAATTAAATACAAAGTGCTAAATTATAATTGGTGAGCACTATGTATAAAGTAAAGATAATAGATGAAAATCATGAAAAAGATTTAGAAGCAAGTTTAAATAATTTTTTAAGCACGTTAAATAATGATATAATAGATATAAAGTTTCAAGTATCAGTAGCAATGTTTAGTGAAGAACAAATATATTGTTTCACAGCAATGGTAGTGTACGATGAAGATTAAGGAGTTATGCAGTATGAAAAAAAACTCATTTGTAGAAGGAACATTTATTGCAACCTTTGCGATAATATTAATTAAAATATTAGGAGCTTTATATGTAATTCCTTTCTACAGAATAATAGGTGAAGATGGAGGTGCATTATATTCATACGCTTATAATGTATATAACTTATTTTTAAATATATCCACGGCTGGATTGCCGGTTGCAATCAGCAAAATAATAAGCGAATACAATGCACTTGAAATGTATGAAACAAAAGAACGAGCATACAAAATATGTAGAAACGTAATGACAATAATATCATGTATAGCATTCTTTTTAGTATTTGTATTTGCAGAAGAATTTGCAGTACTAATAATTGGAAACATAGAAGGTGGAAACTCAATACAAGATATAGGCTTTTGCATAAGAAGCGTATCATTTTGTTTATTAATAATTCCGTTTTTATCAGCGACAAAAGGATATTTACAAGGACATAAATTTATTGCACCATCATCAACTAGCCAAATAATCGAGCAAATAGTTAGAATTGCAATAATATTAATGGGTTCTTACATTACCATAAATATATTACATAGAAGTGTAAGTACTGGCGTCGCTATTGCAATTTCAGGAGCCTTCTTCGGTGGCTTAGCAGCATATATATATTTAAAAATAAAAATAAAGAAAAATCAAAAACTATTTATAAAAACAAAAGGAAAAGAAGAACCTAAAGTAAAAGATAAAGAAATTGTAAAAAAAATAATTACATATGCAATTCCCTTAATAATAGTAAGTATTGCAATTGACATATATAGTCTAACTGACATGTCACTCATAATAAGAGGATTATACTTTCTTGGATATTCAGCTGAAGAAAGTGAAATAATTTCAAGCATAATAGCAACGTGGGGAACAAAAATATGCATGATAATAAATTCAGTATCGATTGGACTAGGAGTAAGCCTAATACCTCATATGGTTAGTTACTACGTTAAAAATAATATAAAAGAATTAAACAAAAAATTTATTCAAGCAATCGGAATAATCATAGTTACAGCCCTACCAATGGCAGTAGGACTATCAATATTATCAGAACCCGTTTACACACTATTTTATGGTGCTAGTGAGTATGGCGGTGCAATTTTAAAATTTTTAGTTTACTCAGCATTTGCAGCTAGTTTACACATGACTATCAACATGACTTTACAAAGTTTAAACAAATTTAAAATAGTTTACTTAAACACAATACTTGGATTTGT
>CALVQQ010000026.1 GCA_944358255.1 uncultured Bacilli bacterium
CATTAAGCAAACACGCATAGGGAAGTGTAATAAATGTATATAAAAGAGATTAAAATAAATGGTTTTAAAAGTTTTGCAGATAAAATAGCGCTTGAACTAAATAGAACCTTTACTGGTATAGTAGGGCCAAATGGAAGCGGAAAAAGCAATATAGTTGATGCAGTAAAATGGGTACTTGGAGAGCAATCTATTAAAACATTAAGAGGTGCGACCGGAATGAGTGATGTTATTTTTAGTGGGTCTAAGTCGCGTGATGCTAAAAATGCAGCTTCTGTTTCGATTTCATTCGATAACACTAATCACGAACTTAATATTGATTACGATATAGTCGAAGTCAAAAGAATAGTATACAGATCTGGTGAAAACGAGTATTATTTGAATGGTCAGAGATGTAGATTAAAAGACATTACTGACTTATTTTTAGATAGTTTTAGTACAAAAGACGGAATAAACATAATTGCGCAGGGAAAAGTTGCTGAAATACTTTCTAATAAAGCCGAGGATAGAAGAATAATATTTGAAGAAGCGTCAGGTGTCTTAAAATACAAAAAAAGAAAAGAGGAAAGTTTAAGAAAACTGGCAAAAACCCATGATAATTTATCTAGAATTAATATGATTATTAATGAATTAGAGTCACAAGTCGAACCATTAAAAAAAGAATCAGAGAAAGCTAATAAGTACAACAAAATAAAAAAAGAATTGACTAACATTGATGTTGCACTTATCACAAATGATATTTCTAAAAAATACATTAATTTGGAAGAAAATAAAAAAAGAGTTACATCCTTAAAAGAAAATATTGCATATAAGACAAGTGAAAATAGAAAATTAGAAACTGAAATTGAAGAAAACAAAGTTAAACTAATTGAACTTGAATCAGAAGAGAGCAAAATAAGAGAGGATTTAAATAATGTAACTACGAATTTATCCAATACATTACAAAAGAAAGAATTATTAATTGAAAGAACAAAATATGATAAAAATAGTGATGAAGTAAAAAATAACTTAATAGCTGTCAAAGAAAAACAATTACTACTACAAAATGAAATTGAATCAGTAACACGAGTGATTATAGACAAAAAAAGTGAAAAACAAAAACTCGATGAATTTATAACTAAACTTGAAAAAGAAAATTCTTCTTTAAATAAACGACTTGAAATTATTAAATCTGAATATAATGATATAATAAGGCAAGAGATCACTCTTCAAAATAAAAAACAGATTCTTGAAAATAACATTCAAAATAACGAATTAGTTCCATATAGTGTCAAATATATTTTAAATTCTCATGTAGATAAAGTTCATGATGTTGTAGGTAATCTAATTACTACAGACAATAAATATTTAAATATGCTCAATGTAGCAATACAAAGTGTTCAAAATTATATTGTTGTAGATGATGAAGATACTGCTAAAAAATGTATTAATTTATTGAAGGAAAAGAAAAGTGGTCGTGCGACATTTTTGCCAATCTCAGTTATTAAGCCAAAAAAGGTTGATGAAATCATTTTAGACAAAATAAAAAGAGACGAATCTTTTATTGGCATTGCTTCTGAACTAACTAATTATAGTAATATATATTCTGATATAATGAGCAATTTGTTAGGGACAACCTTAGTTGTCAAAACGATTGATGATGCCGTAAGAATTAGTAAATTAATTTATAACAGATATAGAATTATTACTTTAAACGGTGACGTCATAAATGTTGGTGGATCTATTACAGGCGGATCACTTAAAACAAATAATTCTATTATTAGTGAAAAATACGAATTAGAAAGCATAAATGAGAATATTAAGAATATTGAAATAAGAAAAGAAGAAATAGTAAAAGAAGAGAAGGAATTAGAATTTAAGTTTAATGATATAAAAAATCAAATATACAAAAATAATGTTGAAATTGTAAGCATTAAAGAATTTATATCAACCAAAGAAACTTTATTAAATAATGATAAGGCTGAAAATGATAAATTACAAAGTGAAATCAATGATTTATCAAATGATTCAAAAGATGAAATTGATAAAAATATTTCTAATATAATGAATGAATATTATAATTTAGAAAATCATAAAAAAGAACTTGAATACAATTTAAATAATAATATTAAAGAGCAAAAGAATATAAAAGAATATATCAGTGAATCAGAAATAATAGTTAAAAAGTCTAATAATGATGAAAAAATGAAAATGGAAAATATCAATAAATTAGAAATTGATATTACTAAGGATAATATATTTATTGACAATTTACTAGTTAAACTTAATGAAGAATATGGATTAACTTATGAAAAAGCTAAACAAAACTATATTTTAGAAATTGACGAAGATACCGCTAGAATAAAAGTATCTGATCTAAAAAGAGATATAAAATTATTAGGAAATATTAATTTAAACAGCATTGAAGATTATGAACGAATAAATAAAAGATATACATTTATGGAAACACAAAAAGAGGACTTACAGAATAGTGAAGTTAATTTATTAGAAATTATTAAAAGTATGGATGAACAGATGATTGAAAAGTTTTCCAAAACTTTCAATAAAATTAATATTGAATTTAATAAAGTATTTAAAGAACTATTTAATGGCGGTGAAGCGAGACTTGAACTTACTGATCCAAATAATATGTTAGAAACCGGAATTGATATAATTGCATATCCACCAGGTAAAAAGCCAACTAATATATCATTATTGAGTGGAGGAGAAAAAACATTAACAGCAATTAGTTTATTATTTTCGATAATGAATTTGAAACAAGTCCCATTTGTAATTTTAGATGAAGTAGAAAGTGCTTTAGATGAAGCAAATGTAGAACGTTTTGGCAAATATCTAAACAATTATAAAGGCAAAACGCAACTTTTAATAATTACGCATAAGAAAAAAACCATGGAATTTGTTGATTTGTTATATGGTATAACAATGGAAGAAAGCGGTGTTAGTAAACTTGTTAGTGTTAGACTCGATGACAAATAAAAAGACTTTTTAAGTCTTTTTATTCTATATTAATTTTTACACGAAGGAGTTCATAATTAGTTACATCATCATCTGAGGCATGCCCACCATTTTCAGGAATAGACATGTTTCCAATTAAAGTTGCAATGTGATCAGACTCAATCTCGTTTTCATCAGGATTGAATAAAATTTCTATTAATTCATCTTTATAATCTGTTTTATTAGTAAAATCAACATTGTCAAGTCTATTACTATATTCTGTACCATAAAAATAAATAATAATATTTTTTAAACTTTCTTTTGCATCATTACTTATTGAGCCTATCTCTGCTATTGCAAATTCATTTTCATTTTCTCTAATAAATATAATATTTCCTTTTGTCTTAATTAAATCATAATTTTCCTTTTCTTCCTCAGAAAAATCCTCATATAAGAAATAAGAAACTTGATTAACGCTTACACGAGGAGTAACCGCTACATTTGTATTCAATAACACCTCTACAGAATTTAAATTATATGTTATTTCAATGCCTTCATCAATAGTAAAGTTATCAATTTTGTTATTCTGAAAAATTGAATAAACTTGATCACTAGTTTCACCATTTAGTACTGCAATAGAATCAGTAACAGCCATAAGAATATCTCTACCTGCTGAGTCATTTTTATTGTATTTTGTACTCAAAATATTATTTTCCAGAACATAAACATATTCATCCTCGGTAACACTACTAAATGAAATAACTAGTTTATTTTTATTAACATTAATATTAATTTCAGTGTTAGCCTCTTTATATCTATTTATTATATAAGAATTATCTAAAATATTTTTAATTCTGTTTAGCACAATTCCTGCTTCATCATTTTTCCTTCTATTTTCCAAATATCCAACCGTTCCTAATGTTATACATAATATTAGAATTAATCCCCAAAAAAGTATTCGCCATATATTTTTTTTCATTTCTATTCTCCTTATATTAAATATTATATAATAAATTTTAATTAAAAAAAAGACCTTAAATTGGTCTCATAATATCTTTGCCTTTAAATGGATTTTTTTTGTCTATTTTATCTACAAAAAGAATACCATCTAAATGATCTATTTCATGTTGGAATGCAACAGCAATTTCTTCACGAGCTCTTGTTTCTGTCTTTTGTCCATTAATATCATAATATTCTACTGTCACTCTTGCGTATCTAGGTACAATTCCTTCTACTTCTCGGTTGACACTTAAACATCCTTCGCCTTCTTCTACATATATTAATTCTTCGGAATGACTAATTATCTTTGGATTAATAACTGTATATTCTTCAAAGTGACCGTCTTCGTGTTTGTATGATATGACAAATATTCTTTTTAATACTCCTAATTGTACAAGAGCAAGGCCCATTCCTCCGCGTATGTCATATTTCTTCGCATATTCTTCATCTTGACTTTTTCTTAAATAATCTATTGCATCATTTATTAATTTTTTATCTTCTTTAGATAATGGAAAAGTAACTTTTTCACTTTTTTTTCTTAATAATTTTACTTTTTCATCTAAAATATCACATTCTTTTAACATATTACACCCCAGTGATAAGTATTTTATCAAAAAAGTAAGAAAATAGCAAATGAGATTGATTTATTGATGTTTATTGTGGTAGTATGGATTTAAGAAAGAGAATAGGTGGGGAGAAGGAGGAGTTTATGGCTAAATGGGATAAAGAATATTTAAAGTTATGTAAAAAGATTTTAACTGAAGGGGTTGAAGTAGAAAATAGAACTGGTGTTAATACTATAAAAATACCTAGCTATATGTTGGAATTTGATTTACAAGAAGAGTTTCCTGTTTTGACAACTAAACAATTGTTTTTTAAAAATGCAATTACTGAGATTTTGTGGATTTATCAAGCGCAAAGTAATGACGTTAGATGGCTACAAGAGAGAAACAATCATGTTTGGGATGAATGGGAAATAGACGAAGAAGGTTACTGGCATGCAACACAAATGTTGCCAGGTAAAGATGGAAAACTTGAAAAAGTGCAAGTTGATAAGTTTTTTGGACCTGAATGGGCACATACTATTGGGACCGCTTATGGTTGGATAGTTAATAGATATAAACTAATGGATAAATTATTAGATCAAATTAAAAATAATCCTAGGGATAGAAGAATGGTTATGAGCTTGTGGCAAGATGCTCATATAGATACTGCTGTTTTGCCTTCATGCGTTTGGAGTTCTGAATGGGATGTTACTGATGATAAAATTAATTTATGGGTTCATCAAAGAAGTTGTGATGTACCACTTGGCCTTCCATTTAATGTTACGCAATATGCAACATTACTTTCATTAGTTGCACATTGTACTGGATATAAACCCGGTAAAATCAATTGGTCAATAAAAGATGCTCATATATATATAAACCAAATTGATGGAATAAAAGAACAAATTAGAAGAGGAGAAGAGCTAGAGGATTTACCTGCACCTGAATTGTGGATTAATCCTGAAGTAACTGATTTTTATGATATAGACAATTCTAGAGAACTTAAGGATATTCAGGTTTTAAAATACAAACATCACGGTAAGATTAATTTTCCAATAGCTCAGTAGGAAATATGAATTTAGTTATAATAGCCGCGGTTGGTAAAAATAATGAACTTGGAAAAGATAACGAGTTAATATGGCATTTACCAAGTGATTTGAAATTTTTTAGAGAAAAAACTATTGGTAAAAATATTGTAATGGGTAGAAAAACTTTCGAGTCTTTACCAAAAATGTTACCTAATAGACGTCATATTGTAATCACTAGAGGAAACATTGATAATCCAGAAGTTGAAGTTTATCATAGTATTGATGATTTTTTAAAAAATTATAATTTTAATGAAGAAACATATGTAATTGGAGGAGCAAGCATTTATTCTTCACTTATTGATTACGCAGATTTAATGTATTTGACAGAAATAGATGGTGTGTGTCCTAGTGCTGACGTTTATTTTCCTAACTTTGACCGTGAATTATGGCATAGTGAAGTGATTGGAACCAATATTGACAACGGAATTAGTTATAAGCATGTATTATATAGAAGGAGATAATAATGGCAAAACTTATATTGATAGAAGGAACTGATTGTTCTGGAAAAGAAACTCAAACTAAAAAAGTTATTGAAAGGTTAAACGATGAAGATATAAAGTCAATTTATTTTGGTTTTCCAAATTATAATAGCCCTACTGGTAAGATTGTTGGTGGACCATATTTAGGTAAGCCAGCTATTAGTGAATGTGTTTTTCCAGAAGGTGCGGCAAATGTCCCTGCAAAGGTTGCTTCATTGTATTTTGCAGCTGATAGAGAATATAATATTGGCAAGGTTAAAGAATATTTAAATGAGGGTTTTAATGTGTTTTTGGATAGGTATGTTGTATCTAATATGGCTCATCAAGGTGGAAAGATTGAAGATGAAATGGAAAGAAAAAAAATGTATAAATGGTTAGAAGATTTAGAATATGGTTTATTAGAGTTACCTAGACCAGATTTTACAATTTTTTTGCATATGCCTTATAAATATAGTTTAATTTTAAAAAGCGGTAGGGAAGAAGCACTTGATGAACACGAAAGAAGTGAAACTCATTTAATTAATGCTGAAAAAGCATATTTAGAATTATCAGAACTTTATGGATTTGATGTAATAGAATGTGTAAAAGATGGAAATATTAGATCAATAGATGATATTAATGACGAGTTGGTTTTAAAATTAAAAAGGAAGATTTAATTCTCCCTTTTTAATTGTTACAATTTATGAATCCGGCTCCAAATACCACTACTAAAAGAATAAATAATACTAATATGATTGCAGCACCATATCCGTAGCCATAGCCGTTACCGTATCCATATGATGGACAATAACAACATGGGTTAGTGTTTCCATATCCACCACTATATCCATAATAATACATAACTAACCTCCTTTTACTACCTATAATAATGTACGCGAATATGATGTTTTTTGACAATAAAATAACCCAAATTATAAAAAAACTATTTAATGATTTTTAAAATATGATACAATAATTATGTGATAATATGAAAGGCAAAAGCATTTTTAGTAAAATAGATAAACCTTTATTATTTATGGCATTGTTGTATTCTGCAATAGGTGTTCTTTTGGTGTTGTCTGCTTCAAGTGTTTCCGCAGTTTTAAGAAATGGTGAAAGTCCATATTATTTCTTTATTAGACAATCAGTTTTTGTTGTTGTAAGTTATTTGATTGGTTTTTTTGTTATATTAAAGGTGCCTACTAAAGCCTATAAAGCTTTAGTTCCTCTTGGTTTGGCAATAATTATAGGTTTATTAGTATTTTTGTTGTTGTATGGTTCAGTTGTAAATAATGTTAAAAGTTGGATTGATTTAGGATTTTTTTCTGTTCAACCTAGTGAGTTTGCAAAAACAATTTTAATTATTTATATGGGCGTTTTTTTTGGAGAGTATGATAAAAGAAAAGATAAAAAGTATGGATTTTTAATTCCTATATCAGTTGGTATTTTGATATTTGGACTTACTGCTGCACAACCTGATTTAGGTACTGCACTTATTATTGCTGGTATTGTGTTTTTTACTTTTTTAAGTATACCTCTTAAAAATAACACTGTTGCTAAAGCTCTTAAGATATTAGCTGGAGGCGCCTTAGTAGCTGTAATTGTATTTTTGGTAACCGGCACTAGTTTTTTAACTGAAGAGCAACAAAGTAGACTAAATTTTAAAGCGCCTTGCACTAGATATGTTGAAAAAACTGGGTATCAAGTTTGCAATGGTTTTATTGCAATTAATGGTGGCGGTTTGTTTGGTAAAGGTTTAGGTAATTCTACGCAAAAGTATTTGTATTTGCCAGAAGCGCATACTGACTTTATTTTTCCTATTGCAGTTGAAGAACTTGGAGTAGTTTTTGGCGTATTGATGATTTTAGGATACATATTCATTTTATATAGAATTGTTTTAATTTCTAAAACGTCTTATAATTTAAGGAATTCTATTATTTGTTATGGTGCAGCCATATATATTTTACTCCATTTAATTGTTAATTTCTGCGGCATTTTAGCGTTGATACCTCTTACCGGGGTTCCTGTTCCGTTTTTAAGTTATGGCGGAAGTTTTACATCAAATTTAATTTTTGCAATATTTATTGTTGAAAGAGTTGCAATTGAAAATAAAATTACTAAAAGAAAATTAGAATTATCTAAAATATAAAAGAGTTTGATTAAATTTTAGCAATAATAATATTAGAAACAAGTTTTAAAACTTGTTTTTTTATGAAAGGAGGTTATATGTTTCTAGAAAGGTTTAAACTGTTTTTTTATGATAATCAAAAGTATTTTATGTATGGGTTTCTTTTGTTAGTTATTTGTCTATTTTTTATTGTTATCTATGTTAGTTTTAATAACAATGTTAAAACTGAAGAACCGGAAGTTATCGCATTAAATGATAATGAAGAAACAGATGAGATAATAGAAGACACTTTTGAAACTATTTTTATTGATATTAAAGGCGAAGTGGTAAATCCTGGAGTTTATGAAATACAACTTGGCGATAGGGTTATTGATGCTGTTCAAATGGCAGGTGGTTTTACTAATGAAGCAACTACAGATAATGTTAATTTAAGTAAGAAACTTAAAGATGAAACAGTTATTATAATTCCTAGTTATCTAAAAGATTATGAAAATGTTACTATTAAAAATGATTATGAGATAGATAGTAATGATGATATTGTTCAAACAGAAGAAAACGAAAATTATGAAAAAATTGAATCTTCTTCTAGCTTAGTGAATATAAATACCGCTTCAGTCGTAGAATTGATGTCTTTGGATGGAATTGGGGAAACTAAAGCTAAAGCAATAATTGAATATAGAGATACATCAGGTGGATTTAAGTCTATAGAAGATATTAAAAATGTAAGTGGAATAGGCGAATCTACATATGAAAATATTAAAAACAATATTACAGTCTAATTATTTTTATTATTTTTTATTTTTTTTAATAATCTTTTTTACATTATTTAGAATTAATGTATTTAAGCCAGAAAAACTTATTGAAGCAGATACTTATTTAGTTTTTGTTAATGAATATGAAATAGATGGAGACTATTTGAAAATTGAAGGTAATGTTCATAATACAAAAGTTATTGCTAAGTATTACATTGATACTTATAAAGAACAACAATATTTAAAAAATAATATAAAGTATGGAACTGTTTTAGAAATAATAGGAGAGTTGACTCTGCAAAATAATAATACAATTCCCAATGGATTTAATTATAAAGAGTATTTAGAAAATAATGGTGTAAGTAATACTATTTTAGTAGAAAAAATCAAAGTAAAAAGACAAAGTGAAAATATATTTTATATCATTAAAAATAAAGCATATGAAAGGACTAAACTATTTAAAGAACCAAGTTATATATATGCTTTTGTACTGGGGAATACTAACTATTTAGATAATGAGGTAAATAAAATATACTTAGAAAATGGAATAACGCACCTTTTTTCTTTATCTGGACTTCATGTAAGTATTTTTGCACTTATAATAATAAATATATTAAAAGCATTTAAAATAGGTGAGTTTAAAAGGATATTTATAGTATTTATGGTTTTATTATTGTTTACTTTTATTACTGGTTATTCTCCATCAATTATAAGAGCAACGATATTATTTTTTTTAATTGCATTAAACAAGTATTTTAAACTGAATGTTAAAACTGAAAATATTTTAATTTTAACTTTTTTTATATCACTTCTATTAAAACCCAATGACATATATAATGTAGGGTTTCAGTTATCATATATAGTTACATATTTTCTTATAATTAGTAATTTTCTTCTAAAAAACAAGAGTAAAATTAAAATATTGCTCTTAATAAGTATTATTTCATTAATTAGTAGTTTACCTATTATAATCAATTTAAATAGTGAAGTGAATTTATTTAGTATATTTAATAATATCATTTTTGTTCCTTTTGTTACTTACATTGTTTTTCCTTTGGCTTTAATTACATATATTATTCCTTTTATACAAGAAATATTTTATTTTTTTATTGATATTATGGAATACTTAACTGTACTATTAAACAATTTTAAAATGATGATAGTAATAAAATATATTAGTTTAATATTTGTTTTAATTTATTATATATTTTTATTTTTACTTTTTAAAACAAAGCAATTTAAATTTTTATTTTTTAATTTCATTTTAATATTAATTATAAAATTCAGTAATGTAATAGATAAAAACACATATTTTTATTTTTTAGATGTAGGACAAGGTGACTCAATGTTTATTCTTACTGAAAACAAGAAAAGTATTATTATTGATACTGGTGGAAAAATTACATATAAAAAGGAAAATTGGGCAGTTAGAAATAGTAGTTATTCAATATGTGAAGACACTTTAGTGCCTTTTTATAAAAGTTTAGGTATTAATAAAATAGATTATATGTTTATTACTCACGGAGATGTGGATCACGCTAAAGAAGCAAAATGCATTGAACAAAGTATGAATGTAAAACAGAGTTTTATTAATAGTGATGAGGTTACTGAATATGAAAAACTATATAACTACAAAAAGTTTGGTAACTCTTTTATAAAAATAGATAACGTTAAAATATATAATATTAATGATAATTTATACGATAATGAAAACGATAATAGTTTGGTTTTATTAATTGAAATAAATGACTTGAAGTTTTTGCTTATGGGAGATGCTGGAGTTTTAGTTGAAAAGAATTTAATGGATAGGTATAATTTAAAAGAAATAGATATATTAAAAGTTGGACATCACGGAAGTAAAAGTAGTTCAAGTAAAGAATTTATAGACGAAGTTAATCCAAAGTATTCAATAATAAGTGTAGGAAAAAATAATAGATATGGTCACCCAAATAATGAAGTACTAGAAAATTTAAAAGATTCAAAAATATACAGAACAGATAGGGATGGTAGCATTATGTTTATGATTAAGAATAATAAATTAAAGATTGAAACTTGTAGTTCGTAGAAAGGAGTATTATGAATTATTATAACAAGATAAAAAATAAGTTGATAGATAATGAAATATATTCAAGAGTAAAAGATTATTCAAAAGAAAGGCATAAAGTTATTACATATTTTGAAATAGGTAAGTTATTAAATGAAGCGGGTGGGAAATATGGAGATAATATCATAGACGAATACTCTAGAAGATTAGTTATAGAAATAGGTAAAAAATATAATAGAAGAACTTTATTTAGAATGAAGAAATTCTATAATGTATTTAGCAATGAGAAAGTGACAACAATGTTGACACAATTAACGTGGTCACATTATTTACTATTATTATCAATAAATGATTATGATGAAATAATATATTATATAAATATATCTAAAAACAATAATTTAACACAAAGACAATTACAAGATAAAATAAAAAGTAATGAATATAGAAGAATACCTATTAAATCAAGAAACAAATTAAACAAAAATGAAATTCTTGGTCCAAAAGATTTGATTCCTAATCCAATAAGAATTAAAAACAGTAATAATTACGAAAATATATCAGAAAAAACATTGCAAAGACTAATACTTGAGGACATTGCATCTTTTTAAAAGAACTTGGGAATGGATTTACATTTATAGATAATGAATATCCAATTAAATTTGGTAATAGATATAATTATATAGATTTACTTTTATATAACATCAAATATAAATGTTATGTGGTTGTTGAATTAAAAGTAACTGAACTAAAGAAAGAACATACAGGACAAATAATGACATATATAAATTATATTGATGAGAATGTTAAAACAATAGAAGAAAATGGTACTGTTGGTATTGTTATTTGTAAACAGGATAATGAATATGTTATAAAATATTGTTCTGATGATAGGATTATTGCTAGAGAATATGAATTAGTGTGATTATCTAAGTTTTGTCAAATTTTAAATTTTATGATATTATAAACACGACAAAAAGAACTGAGTTTCCTCAAT
>CALVQQ010000027.1 GCA_944358255.1 uncultured Bacilli bacterium
ACCATATTCATTTTACAACAAAAAAAATAGTGTGTAAAGTTAAGTGTTAACTATAATTCCACTATTTCTATCTTTTCATCATCAATAAATTTCAATTTATTTTTCTCTTCAATATCTTTAGCTTTTATCGGTTCAACTTTTTCAATAGTTTCAGGTTTTACCTCTTGTACAGAATCAAAATTTTTATTTTTAAATTTAGTTTCTTGAGATTTATAAGTAGGAACATATTCCCTTTCTTTAATTTCCGTTCTAAATATATTATCAACCTTTGGTTCCTTTGATTCTTCCCTGTTAATAGCGTCAATTTGTTCTTGACTTAATATAGTTGGCATTTCATCACTTACGCTTATAAATATATCCTCTTCAGGTTCTTTATAAATAAAATGTCCATGAGCCAACATAGGTATAAATACAATGGGGCAAAGAATCATACCAATCATAAATTTTTTACTCACTTTAAATAGAATAGCCAATTTATACTCGACAAATATTAATAATATAATATTAAGACCGGGAACTAATAGTGTAAAGAAAAAATAAGATGGAATTTCAGCTATCTGCAACAAAACTACAAGATTATATACAGGAATAAATGCTTCAACTGCATTTCGACCCGCCTTTTCAAACAATTTCCAACTTGTAGCTGTAACAAATATTGATAGTATTAAAGTAAATAATGCAAATAAACCTAAAAAGATCATAACATTTGCTGTTTGATAAGGAGTTAATGTAAAAAAATCTTTTATTGCTTCCATTTATACCACCTTTTATTCTAAAATTAATATTACTATAAAAATCAAAATTATTCAATAATTTTAAAAAAGTATTTTACTTTACTAACCAACTATGTTAGAATAAATTTACTAGTTTTAAATATTTTTTTAATTTTCTGTTGCAAAATTATACGAAATTAGATAAAATTAGATAGGTTTTTAAAAAGGGCTTGTAGCTCAGTTGGTTAGAGCGTTCGTCTGATAAGCGAAAGGTCGATGGTTCAAGTCCATTCAGGCCCACCATTTTAAATGGCCTGTTGGTGAAATGGTTAACACACACGCCTTTCACGCGTGCATTCACGGGTTCAAATCCCGTACAGGTCACCAAAAGAAAATCAAGCCGATTAAATCGGCTTTTTATATTTGCAGAAAAAATTACAAATACATGTTATAATTTAAAAAAGAAGATAAAGGAGATAAAATGAAATTAACATGGGATTTAACGAATATTTTTATTGACACAGCTCATTTACGTAAGGAAATGTGCAAAGTAAAAAGTGAAATTAAAGTTATAAAAACATATGAAAACATTGAATTAGATTGTAATCTACTTTATGATTTATTAAACAAAAAATATAAAATTAAAGAAAAAACTAACAAAATACTATTATATGCTTCATTAAAATATTATAAAAATATACATAGTATAAGAAACATCAATTTAAAAAAAGAAGCAGAAGAATTTAACGCAGAAATAGATTTCAAATTAAAATTTATAGATAATAAAATTTTAAATATTGGTCAAAATAACATAAATAAATATTACAAAAAAAACTCTAAATTAAAAACTTATAAATTATACATAGATAATTTATTTAGACTAAAACAACATATACAAAGTGAAAACATTAATAACAAAATAAAAGCTAACAATAATAAAATTAATAATTACATAATTTCTTATAATAACTTATTAAAAGACATTGAATTTGGGAAAATTGTTATTGATGGAAAAGAAATAGAAATAAACAATAATAATTTAAACAAATATTTATTGTCAGAAGATAGACAAACGAGATCTAATACATTTAATTTAATATATAAAAAATACAATGAATTTAGTAGTAATTTTGCGGGCATACTAAATAAAATATACCAATTACGCATAGATAATTCAAAATTAGAAAAATATGAAAGTGTATTAGAGAAAGTATTATATGAAGAAAATATTGATAAACACATAATAACTAATCTAATAAAATCAGTAAACGACAACATAAACACAATACAAAAGTATCTATCAAACAAAGCACTATTACTAAACATTGAAGACCCACACACATATGATATAAATTTACCTATAAAAAATAACTTTAATAGAAAATACACTATTGAAGAAGCACAAGAAATAATTATTAATGCACTTAAACCATTAGGCAAAAAATATATCGATACTGTAAAACTATTATTTAACGGACATATAGATGCTTCCCCAAACAAAAACAAGCACCAATTTATAACATTTTCATGGAATATATACTCTTTTCTAAATTATAAAAATTCATACAACGATTTAAAAAATTTAATACATGAAATAGGGCATATTGTAAATTACTATTTATCAAAAGAAAAGCAACCTTTTATATATGAAGATAGTACAATATTTGTAGGAGAAACTGCATCTATAGTAAATGAACTATTATTAAACAAATATTTATATGAGAATGCAAAAACTAAAGACGAACAAGTATTTTATTTAAGTAAAAACATTGAAAATTATTTTACCTCTGTTTTTAAACAAACTATGTATACAGAATTTGAATTGGAACTATATAAATACGCAGCTAACGAAGAATTAACTATAAACTTTTTAAATAATAAGTATTATAAAATAATGAAAAAATATTACGGAAACGCAATTAAATATGATGAATTACAAAAAAATGAATGGATAAAACTAGGCCATTTATTTAGATGGAACTACTACCCATACAAATATGCTACAGGATTATTAATTGCAAGCATCGTTGTAAATGATTTAACGATTAACAAAAAAATAAATCAAAACCAATACATAAACTTTTTATCTTTAGGAAGTAGTATGTATTCATTAGACTTATTAAAAACCTTAAATATAACATTAACAAAAGACAAATTAAATGAAGGGTTTAATCTATTAAATGAAGATTTATCACTATTTTACAAAACAATAAATGACCAAAAAAAATGAAATAACTTCTATTTCATTTTTTAAAACTTTTTACAGGACCTTCTTCAAATGACGGTTCAAACATATCACGTCTAATAATTTCATGTGTTAATAAATTAACAGTAGCTTGATCTCCTCTAGAATCTAAAGCATGCCAATATTCATAAGGCAAAACATTCTCCCCATTACTTACAAAAGACCTTTTAGATAATAGTTCATTAAAATAAAATATAGATTCAAGTCTAGATAATTGTTCAAAATCCAATATTCTTCCGTCAATACAAACACTATCCTTGTCTTCAAATAGTTCAGTAAAACCAAATAACTCACAATTATCCATTGCAAAACGTCCAGTAAAAAAAGTATTGCGAATTCTAAGTAAATCTTCATATCCTAATTTATCAGCATAATCAAAATGTTGTAATAACAATGACAAATTACAAGCATCAGAAATTAAAATTTGATCACCTTCTAGCGATAAAACCTTATCATCATCAGTCATATTTAAAATCGGATATTTTTTTGAATTAAATAACAAATCATCGCAATATTTATCTTCTGTTGGAACAAACAACATATTTCTAAACGTTTTCCAAACATTAGTTGTCAATTTACCTTTTAAAGAATTGACAGTTCTATAGTCATCAACTACTCTATATATTCTACTCATATCAGTATATATTACTGATCCAACATGAACGTCATCTCTATTAACTTTATAATTAATATTTTCCATCTCTTCCTCCTAAGCACTTATTATAATACTATTTTTTGATAAAAACAACTAAACAATTTTAAAACTACCAAAATATTTTGACTGACATTCCCTTTTAATATTATTAATCGCACGTCTATTCAAATTAAACGCCCCACTAGTATTAAGAACTATATTATCTATACTATATTGAGAAAGCACACTAAAAATACGCTCTTTAAGAATATTTAAATCAACAATATCCATATCTCCTTTTAAATCTATATAAAGCGTATCATCTTTAAAAATCATATTCACACTAATCACCTATTTATATAATAAATTATACAAAAACAATTTTCATTCAATTCGACAAAACTAGTTTTAGTTTTTAACTGACAAATGCGTACAAAGCACTTTACAGGTAAGATTGAAATAAAAAAATGAGTATTATATAATTTTTATAGGTGATTTTTTATGCGCATGGCATTAGCAATAATAATATGTAAAATAGCAAACACACTAAGTAAACTATTAAAAAAAGAAGGAACAGTAATAGGCGGTTACTGGGCACTTAAAATATATCCAAACGTTTTAGACAATATAAAATATCCTAAATACGTAATTGGTGTAACAGGTTCAAGTGGCAAAGGAAGTACAACAGAACTAATCGCACATATACTAAACAAAAACAACATAACATATGCGTACAACAAAAATGGAAGCAATGCAATTAACGGAATAACCTCATTAATACTTTCAAACACTTCATTAAATGGCAAATACAAAAAACAAGCATTATTAATGGAGCTTGATGAAAAACATATGGTACACTTGCTCGAGCATTTCACATTAACACATTTAGTAATAACAAACATAACTAGAGATCAGCCCCCAAGAAACGCACATCCTGAATACATACAAAGCCTAATTAAAAGCATATTAAAAGACAATATGCATTTAGTAGTAAACGTAGACGACCCACTAGTATATGCATTAACGCTTGATCATAAAGGCAAAAAAACATACTATGGCATGGATAAAAACAATTATTCAAAAGAAACACATTTACACAATATAGATGCACAATACTGTCCAAAATGCGGAAGTAAACTAATATATGAATTTTATCATTACGGACATTTAGGAAAATACAAATGCACAAAATGTAATTTTGGAAGACCAAACCCAGATTTTTTAGCTCATACAATAGATATAGAACATCAAACTATATACATAAACAAAGACGAAATAAAAGTACCTTCAAACTTTTTATATTCAGTATACTTTACAACTGCAGCATACAGTTTAGCAAACACATTAGGAATAAAAAAAGAAAAAATATTACATGCAATAAACATCGACCCATTTATACCAAAAAGATTAAACATATACAATTTCTATGGTAGAACATGGCAAATGCTATCAAGCAAAAACGAAAACAACCTAAGTTACAAACAAAGCATAGATTACATATTACACGAAAAAGGAACAAAAACAATAGTACTAGGATTTGATAACAGTTCAAGACGATATAAAGAAAACGATGTATCATGGTTATGGGATATAGACTTTGAAAGTTTAAAAGACAAAAACATAGATAAAATTGTAGTAATAGGAAGATTCAAATACGACATAATGACAAGACTAGAATACGCTAAAATTGAGAAAGAAAAACTAATACTAATAGAAAACTTAGAGACAGAGATAATAAACACATTAAAAAACAAAACAAAAGGAAATATATATTCAATGGTATGTTTTGACAAAGAAAGCGAATTAAAAGAGATACTAAAGAAAGAAGGAATTACACATGATTAAAATCGCACATCTATATTATGACATAATGAACTTATATGGTGAAAATGGAAATATACGTGCACTAAAAGAACATTTTGAAAGACAAAGCATCAAATGTGAAATTCACTTTTTAACAATAAATGACAAAATAGACTTTGAAAAATACGACATATATTATATGGGAATGGGAACAGAAAAAGGACAACTTCTAGTATTAAAAGATTTAATGAAATACAAGGAAGAAATAAAAAAATCAATAGAAGACGGAAAATACTATTTTATGACAGGAAATGCATATGAACTATTTGGAAAATACATTATTGATTTTGAAGGAAACAAAATAGAATGTTTAAGCATTTTCCCATATTACACAAAAAGAATAAACAAAAAAGACTTTATGGAAGACTGCGACTTCAGAATAGTTGGAACGACAGGTGGTAACTGCAACTTTTTAGACAAAGAAATAATAGGTTTTCAAAACCGAGGTGGAACAATTCATGAAAGTGACAAATACTTCATAAAAATAAATCATGGAGTTGGATACGAACCAAAAAGTCTATATGAAGGTTATTTATACAAAAACTTTCTTGGAACATATTTACTAGGGCCACTATTTATAAGAAACCCATATTTAACAGACTACTTTGTAAAGAAAATAATAAAAGAAAAAAACAGCAGTTACAAATTTAAAATATTTAAAAATACATCTGAAATAAAAGCATACGAAACATTTTTAGAAAATTTTATAAATTAAAACATAAGAAAAATCAAAAGCCACTTTTAACTTTTGATTTTTAATTACTATTTATTTTTCTAAACGAACTTGTCGTCAATTTTTGTTAGTATTATTCTAATATATTATCAATATTCACTTTTTGATATAACACTCTAACAATAGTAATTAGCTTTTTATTTTCATCTATTGTATAAAATATAAGAAAATTTTTAATTTTATAGCTTCTATATTCATATTTTAATTTTCTTTTAACTTTATACACTGAATTTCCGTAAGGAAACTCTATAATATGATTTAAACTATCTATGAATAAGTCTCTTAATTTTTTTGAAGCAGTTATGTTTTTTAAATTATAATGTATATAATAAATAATATTATAAATATCCTCTTTAGCAATAGGCAAAAATTCTATTTTATACATAAACTATTAACTTATAATCTTATTAATACTATCCAGTATTTCTTCTTTAGAATACCTTTTGGAAGTATTACTCATTTCTAATTCAGCTTCTTCAAGTTTTTCATAAACAGTATCTTTAAAAGTCTTTGAACATACTTCAAATGGTAATTTTTGTTCTCTTAAAACTGCCTTAATGAACATATTAATTGCAGTAGAAACATTCATACCAACATTATCACAAAATTGTTCAAAATTCTTTTTATCATTTGCATCAACACGAACACTTAAATTTAAAGTTTCCATTATATTCACTCTCCACATTAATTATATGAATAAAACACACCATTGTCAATACAATGTATTACAATGTAACACCAAGTATTATTGAAACATAAGAAAAATCAAGAGTTACTTTTAACTCTTGATTTTACTAATACTCATTCTTTTTTACAAATAGAATAAGTACATATTAATAGTTTATTTTAAAGCATCAATAAGTTCAGTTTTTTTCAAATTAGTATAATTTTCTATACCCTTTTCTTTAGCCATTGCTTTTAACTCAGCAACTGTAAGAGCACTTAAATCAGTCTTTGTTTCACTTTTAGTTTCTGCCTTACCTTCCAAAGCATTTTTACTTAATGTAACGAACTTAGCAAATTCATCAGCGTCAGCAATAGCAATTTCACTTAACATCTTTCTATTAACTTCTACATTTGCTTTTTTAAGACCATTCATAAATTTTGAATAACTTATACCATTATCTCTACAAGCAGCGTTGATTCTTGTAATCCAAAGTTTTCTAAAATTGCCTTTATTTTTCTTTCTATCATTAAAACTATATTCGCCACTATGAAATAATTGTTCTTGAGCTGTTTTATACAATCTATGTTTACTTCCAAAGTAACCTTTAGCTTGTTTTAAAACTTTTTTTCTTCTAGCTCTAGTAACAGTTCCGCCTTTAACTCTTGTCATCTAAACTACCCCCTTAACTCTCTTTTGTATCTCTTAGCATCTCCACTACTAAGTGAAGACCCTTTTCTCATACTTCTATTAAAACTAGTTGGTTTTTTACCAGTTTTATGATTACTTCCAGGTTTACCAATTCTTGTTGACCCACCTGGTCTTACTTTTATCTTTTTAGCTATACCCTTATGTGTCTTTGTTTTTGGCATAATACCACTCTCCTTCTTTACTTTTTAGGTGCGACTAGCAAACTAATTGATCTGCCTTCAAGTTTTGGCTCTTCTTGTATAGTACCTATATCATCCATTCTATTTGCAAACTTTAAGATAACCTCTTTACCCAATTCAGGATGTGCGATTTGTCTACCCTTAAAACGCACAGAAACTTTTACCTTATGACCTTTTTCAACATAACTTCTAGCATTTTTTAACTTAGTTTCAAAGTCATGTGTATCAATAGTAACACTAAGCCTATACTCTTTTAATTCAAGATTAGCTTCACGTTGTTTTTTCATTTGTTCTTTTTGTTTTTTATTTTTTTCATATTTGAACTTATTATAATCCATTACTTTGCAAACAGGAACATTACTTTCACTCATAAGTACCAAATCAAGTCCAGCATACTGCGCTAAAGTAAGTGCATCACCAATGGACTTAATTCCTAACTTTTCACCATTAGGCCCAATAACCATAACCTCATTGTATTTTATTTGCTCATTTATAAGAGCATCATTTTGTTTAGCTATTCTAAACACCTCCAAATATAAAAAGTGAATACTAACGTACTCACTAAAAAACTTATTTATAAGCCTTTTACCTATCAACTATAGTCAATCAGGTGAGTGTGAGTACACTACTTTCTCTTTTCAACAAAATTAATTTTATATTATTATGATATGTTTGTCAAGCAATTTCACTACAAACCAGAAAAATACTCTAAATAAATTTTAATATTTTATTTATTTTCTAGTTCATTAATATACTCATAATTTAATTGATTTTTATTAGTAACTATTTTTCTACCTAGTTTCTTTTCCAAATCATCTTTAGCAACTCTTGCAGTATTACCTCCCATTTTAGCCACTTTCTTATTTTGTTCTAAACCATAAGGTTTATATTCCTTGGCAATTTCACGAGTAGCTATTTCACCTAAATCAGCAAGTGCAATTTCAATATCACTCATATTATCTCTTAAAGATTCCTTACGAAGCCCTTTATAACTTTTATACTCTTTTGCAGTCATACCAGACCATTCTTTATATATTTCATTTGTTAAAATTGCATATTCTTTTTGTTCAGTTATACCTCCATATGCCCATAAATCAGTAAGTTGTTTTCTATCTTGAATACCTTTTATTCTTTTAGCAATCCATTTTTCATCATAACCTTTTGTTCTATATAAATCCATTGCCCTTTGCACCGCAAGTGACGGATCAAATGTTTCATTTATTCTTTCGCTACCAAGACCAGCCAACCACTGTTTAATAGGCTCTGCGTTTTTACTAGGTATTGACTCAATAATTCTAAACATACCTTCAATATCAACGACATCAGTCATACGATATTTACCATCCTGTGCTTTCAATTTCAACTGTCTAGTAATACTAGACACTTCAAATTCATCTTCTCTTTTTAACCTATTTTTTAACCAATTCCAATATTTTCTAGGTTCATTGCTATCTGCAAGTATACCCACAATATCTACAACACTAATAAAATATTTTTCATGTTCACTATCCCAAACTGTTCTAATAGTTTCATTGTTAAATAACTTATTCACTAAATGCATTTTATCTTGATTCATCGGTTACCTCCTATATTATTATATTACTAAAAAAAGCAAAACACTTTTACATTTTGCTATATTTTCTATTTACAAATTAAATTTCTTTTAACAAATTAACTTTACTGAGCATATCACCATCATGCAAAAATGAAGCACTCACAACCATATCTGCACCATCATACGATATTTACCATCCTGTGCTTTCAATTTCAAAGCGTGACAATTTGTCACGGTTTCATTTCCCTCCTGTTTTAAACGCTGTTTTAGTTTTCTCCAATATGCTTGTTTATCTTTACTTTCTGAAACAACACCAACAATATCTACAACACTAATAAAATATTTTTCATGTTCACTATCCCAAACTGTTCTAATAGCCTCATTGTTAAATAACTTATTCACTAAATGCATTTTATCTTGGTTCATCGATTACCTCCTATATTTATATTATTATATTACTAAAAAAAGCAAAACACTTTTACATTTTGCTATATTTTCTATTTACAAATTAAATTTCTTTTAACAAATTAACTTTACTGAGCATATCACCATCATGCAAAAATGAAGCACTCACAACCATATCTGCACCTTTATCTTTAACAAGCCTTGCAGTTTCTTCATTAATACCACCATCTACAGAAATAACAGTTTTATAACCTTTTTCATCAATAACTTTTTTCAAAGATTCTATCTTATAAAGAACACTATTCATAAAAGATTGACCACTTTTACCAGGTTCAACACTCATAACCAAAACCAAATCAAGTTTATCTAAATAATTAATAATTTCACTTGCATTTGTAGAAGGCTTAATACTAATTCCCGCTTTTAAACCACAATTATGAATTAAATCAATAACATCTTCAACATTTTTAACACTTTCATAATGAAAAGTAATATACTCAACATTTAACAAAGCAAGTTTCTCAATATACTTTTTAGGATTATTAACCATTAAGTGCACATCCATTGGTTTTTTCATATAATTACTTAATTTTAGAATTTCTCCAATAGAATAAGTTTTATTATCCACAAACTTACCATCCATCACATCAACATGAACAAAATCAGCATTTGTATTATTAATCTTATCAATAATTACATTAGGCTTTAACACAGAAGACAAAAAAGAAACACTAACCTTCATTTTCTAACCTCCTTTAACAATTTTAAATAGTTTTCATATCTACTTTTAAGTATCTTACCATTTTTTACTGCCTTTATAACTTCACAGCCGTCTTCACTCACATGATTACAACTTTTATACCTACATTCATAACAAAAATCAGGAAAAGTATATTTTAACTCATCTTTATCTATATTCAAATCAAGAGAACTAAAACCAGGAGTATCTGCAATAAATCCCCCTTTTACTTTCATAAGTTCAACAAGTCTGGTAGTATGCTTACCACGTCCTAAAGAATAACTAACTTCATCAGTATTAAGTTTCAAATTTTTATCAATTTTATTTAACAAAGTACTTTTTCCAGCACC
>CALVQQ010000028.1 GCA_944358255.1 uncultured Bacilli bacterium
TTATATCTGTAATTTCCTTTGCCAATTTTTATGGCTGTTACAAATTGATAGTAGTTTGATGAATACTTTAGTGCTTCTAAGTCATCAATTACTCCTAGATTTTTCCATGAACATTTTTCGTCAGTATTTTTTATTTTAATGCAGCCATCTGTTATTTTTTGTCCATATGTTATTGCACCTGTGCTGTAACCTACTAAATGGCTTGCTCCTTTTATTGATGAACCTGGTGTTATCGCATCGGTAATTAGACCTAAACTGTTATCAATGAAATTATATTTTCCGTTAAATGTTATCATTTTCCCGACAAATGCATAAATGCTTCCGTCGTATGCGTTTCCAATTATGATGTAGTTTTTATTAAAATATGTCGTGTTTGGCTCGCCTTTTGTTTTTATCATTTGTTCTTCTACTATTTTTTCTATTTCGACTTGTAAATTTATGTCTATTGTGAGATATAAATCGTTTCCTTTTTCCATTTCTGTTACTGTCTCTCTTTTTCCATCGCTTGTTATTCTATAAGTGTATGGTGTTCCTTTTAAATATGATTCGTACTCTTCTTCTAAGTAACTTGTTCCTACTAAATCATTTCTAAAGTATCCTTGTTCTAAATATTGTTCTAAGTCTTCTTCTTGAATGCTGCCTACATTTCCTAATATGTTTTTTAGTGTGTCTCCGTACGGATATGTTCTTTCGTAAATGTAGTCTATATATAAGTTTGGCTCATTTTCTATGTATTTTATTTCTTCTTCTGTTACTTCTTTGTTTTTTATTATTTTGTCTTCATATCTATATCCTAAATTCATTATGTAGTATATGTATGCAGTTGCTTTTTCTAGTTCACTAAGTGCATTTATTTCTTCTTCTGTTATGTTATCTAATATTATTTCTTTGTATTCTTGGTTTGTAATTTTTCTGTTTTCATATTGTTTTTTTACTTTTTCTGTTATTCTACCTAAAAGTTCTTCTTTATTAGTGTTATAAATATATTCTTTTAACATGTTTTCGTTTACTTTTGTGTAATCGATTTTAATGTTTTCAGCTACTCTAGTTGCTAACTTTATTTCTTCTTCATTTGTTAAATTTGTTTTTGTGTATTTTATTATAGGAATGCTTTCGTTTCCAACTAAAAGTATTCCATTTCTATCATATATGTTTCCTCGTGGTGCTTCGCTTCCTTTGTATATTTTGCTGGTTTTTATGTATAAAAGTTCTTCGTATTTTTCTTTATCTATTATCATTATTTTAAATGTGTAAAGTAGTATGAATGCAAAAATAATTATCATTGTAATGGAAATGAAATTTATTTTTAGTTTTATTAATTTGTTATCTGATAAATATTTTTTCATATTATTTAGTATTTCCAAAATTTAATAACATAAACTATATAGGAGGTATAATGAATAAAAGTGTAATTAAAAGATATGCAGCTAATGTTACAAAAAATGATATTGTTAGTTTTGCATATAAGGAAAATGTAATGGTAAGTGATGCAGAAGTTGATATTATCTTTAAGGCAATTCATTTTGATATAGATGTTTTGCTTGAGGATCCTATTGCTTATTTGGAAGACTATAAGGATAAGTTAAGTGATGAGGTTTATTTAAAGTTGTTAGAGTTTTATAATAAATATAAAAAGTTCATTTGAATTCTATGAACTTTTTTTCTCTAATTATTTTTATTTCTGTTTTGTACGGACTTTGGTCATTTATAAAAGGTGTTTCTAATATTTTAGGTACGTCCTCTAGTCTTTTATTATAAATTATATTTATAAGTGTTTGAAATCCAATCGTTCCGTATCCTATGTTTTCGTGCCTATCTTTGTGAGCGCCTAAATTATTTTTGCTGTCATTTATGTGAATGCATTTTATTTTATCTATTCCTATTTTTTGATCGAATTCGTTTAAAAATTCGTCAAAATTGTTTAAGTCATATCCGGCATCGTTTATGTGGCATGTGTCTAAACATATATATACTTTGTCTTTATATATAACGTTTTCTAAAATGGTCTTAAGTTCGTCTATTGTTGATCCTACTTCTGTACCTTTACCACTCATAAATTCAATTAGTATTTTTATGTTTTGATTTTCTTTTAGTGCTTCGTTTAATCCATTGGAAACGCTTAATAACGCTTCTTCTTTTGCTACTTTCACATGACTGCCTGGGTGTAAAACTAAGTTGTTTATACCTAAAGCTATGCATCTGTCTATTTCTTGTTTTAAAAAATCTATGTAAAACTGATATTTTCTTTCATCGCTGTTGTTGGCTAGGTTAATTATAAATGGAGCATGTATAATACATTTTTCTCTATCTATGTTGTGTTCTAGCATTATTTGATGTGCTTTATCCGTAAGGTTTTTGTCTATTGGGAACCTTAATGTGCTTTGATTACTTCCTGTATAAAACATGAAAACGTTAGCATCATTTTCTATTGCTGTTTGTACTACTCCTATGAGTTGTGTATCTTTATTAAAACTTACATGACTACCTATATACAACATATTACCACCTACTTCATTATACACGTTTTTGGTTGACTTAACTAGTATTTTATGCTAAATTATTAGAGGAATTTAAGGAGGCATTTATGGCAAAAAATATATCAAATAGAAAGAATAATGTAGCAAATAATAGACCTTTTTCTTTGAAAGCTACTAAAAAAACTCAAAAAGTTAATTTGCAAACTGTTAAAATTGACGGTAAAAAAGTTAGATTATCTACTAAAGAAATTAAATCAGCTAAAAAAGTTGCATAAAAAAAATCTGAAAATTTTCAGATTTTTTATTTTAGTAGTTCGTTTTCAATATTTGTTGTGCCTTCTATGTACTTAACATTTTTTCCGTTTACTATTTTTATTAGTGTTACACCATTTATCTTTATATCTTCTACTTTTTGCGCACTTGGATTGCCTTGTTCGCCAGCATATTTTATGTTGAATCCATTTGACATATCTACTTTGTAAATTGGTAATGTTTCTTCTTCGTTACTATATCTAAATAGTATACTTGTCAAGTATTGGTTTGGATTTTCTGTAAAGTCATCAAATATTACATAGTATTCAGTATCAGGGCGATTAAATATTGTTCCAACAGTTGCGTCTTCATAACTTATTATGATTTCGCCTCTTTCTGGTTTAGTGTATCCTTCGTCAAATACTCCAAGTTTATTCATTAATATTGTTGCACCAAATACTATTAATACTACCACTCCAACACCTAGGGCAATTTTTATAAAGCTTAAAATTTCTCCGTCTAGTTTATTATTTTCTATTTTTTTTGTTTCTTTTTTTATTGGTTTTTTTATAACTTTTATGTTATTCTTTGTTTTTTTTGATTTGTTATTTTTTTTGTTTGCCACTCTTAATCACCTACTTTTTATTATATCATATACTAGTTGAAATACAAATGAATTTATTTACTTATTTCTTAATTGTAAATATATAATTAATCCTAGTAATATGCTTTTGTATTCATTTTTGATTTTTAAGTTTTTAAGCATTTCTTTTGATTTGTTGAAGTGTTCATTCATTTTATTAGTAGCATAATTTAATGCTCCACTTTTTGTAAATATTTCTTTTACTTTTGTTATTTCTTTTTGATTTAATTTTTCTCTTCCATAGTATTTTAATAGTTCTTTTTTATATTTTCCTTCAACTGCTGTGTAGAGTATGGTTTGTTTATATTCTTTGATGTCAGATATTGTTGATTTACCGAGTGCACTTTCTTCACTATATATACCTAATATGTCGTCTTTTATTTGAAAAGATATGCCGATGTTAAGTAAAAATTCTTCATATTTTTCATAAACACTTTGTTTTGTGTTTCCTAGAATTAATCCTAATGTAAATGGACCAATTATTGTGTAATAACTTGTTTTTAATTTGTATATGTCTAATACTTCTTTTTCTTTTGTTGGATTTCCTAGCTTGTATTCTTCTTTGTATGGCAAATATACGTCTAATATCTCTCCTTTTATTGTATTTATTACTATTTTGTTATAATAATTAAAAAGTTCTGTAAAGTTTTCGTTCTTACCATAGTTTTTTAATAATATTTCGTTTGTTTTAAAGAATCCATAGTCTCCTAAACATAATGCTAAAGAGTTTGCAATGTGTTTACTTTTTTCATCATTTTTTTTGAATTCGTTTATGTAATTTTCTGGAATTGTTTTTTCCCCTCTTCTAAGTGTTGCTTTATCTATTATGTCATCGTGTATTAAAATTGATGTTTGAAATAGTTCATATGCAATTATTAATGGCATTGGATTTGTGTCTTCTTCTCCTGTTATGTCATAGGCTAGGTTTATTAGCATTCCCCTTAAATTTTTCCCGCCTTTGTTTGCAATTGCTAATTTTTTTATGGCATTTTTTATTATAAAATTATCTTTTTCATTTAAGTTTTTGTTATATTCTTTTATTGCCTTATCTATATTTTTTTTAGAATTTTGATAGTATAAATAAAAATCTAATAATGATTTTTGTTCTTTTGTTCCATTTAATAAACCTATGTTATTTTTATCATTTAATTTCAATTCTTTTAACTCATTATAAAATTCTTCTAAACTTTTGTTATTGCAATCTATTATTTGTTTTATATCGTATTTTTTTACTTCTTTTTCTTCTTTTATTATATAAATCATATTTGCTCCTTTTTTATTTATTATAACATGCTCGTTTGCTTTATCAATTATCTGTTTTTATAAAGTAAAAAGTAAACACATTTTGTGTCTACTTTTTTTATTTTAATTAAATATTTTTTTTAGTTAAATTTTCTTTTTAAATATAATGTAGTTCCAGCTAAACCTATCATTGATATGATTGCAATGAATGCATACATCATTATTCCATCACCTGTTTGAGGATTTTCAACACTAGTTGTAGTGGCATTATATCCTAAAATTGAATAAGTGCTTAAGTGTGTAGTTTCGAATGTAACATAATCTTCGTTTCTGCTAGCATTTAAAACTTCTTCTACTTTTCCTTCATCATTGATATAAGCAGCTTTAAATGTATTATATTTGTCAGCTGATGTAGCGTCTATTTTTACTGAAATAGTAAATTTACCATTTTCCATTGGTATAATAGATGTACCATCTGTTACTGTTATATCGTATGTTGCTAATACTTTTGTATCAGTTACTTTTGTGTTTTGACTTTCGTTAAATACATGATCTTCCACTAAATATATAACATCGTCTTCATTAGTTAAATCTTTAGACTCTATGTTTAATATGTATTCTGTTGAAAATGCTTCTTCGCTTTCAAATTCAACTATTGTGTTTCCACTTTCATCTGTTGCGTTCATAGTTTTATTAGGTTCAACTACAAATTTACCGTCTTTTTCTATTAAGTTATAATTAGTGTTAACATATTCAATATTTGGTTTAATGCTAAATGTTCCACCAATGATATAGTTTTTTAAATCTTCGCTGTATACAACTTGTGTTCCACCATTAGTCGCTTCAAATGTTCCACCTTTTATTTCTATTGAAACTTTTCCACTATTTTCTGGGTCATTATTTTGTGGATTGCTTTGATAAATTGCACTGTAACCTTTGATAGTACCACCATTAATAATTACACTTGTATCCATTTTTGTAGTGTGTTGTGCAATTGCAATTCCTGCTCCTTCAGTTGTTGTTCCACTTCCATTTGGATGTGAAGATGCAGGTGCTTTAGTTGCAACTATTGTTCCTCCATTCATTATTAATTTACCAGCTCTGATTTCCATTCCTAATGTACCTGTGAAAGTCCCACCATTTATAGTAAATGTTCCTCTTTGTGGATGGTATACAGCTGGTGCTTCAGCAGTTTCTATTACATTAAATGTTCCATCATTTATAGTAATAGTTGTATCATGTTCAGTTCCATTTCCACTTAATGCATACCAATATCCAGTAAAGTTACCACCGTTTATTGTTAATTTACTATTTGCATGTACTTGAAGTGCAGCCCAACTATTAGTTGCAGTTATAGCACCTTTTCCATTACTTGAATCATTGACTATAAGTTCTGAACCATTGCCTGCTGCAATAAGTCCTTTTGTTAAACCTAAATTGTTTTCAGTTATAGTTTTTCCGTTTAAATCTAATGTTATCTTATTGCCACTTGGAACTTCAAGTTGTAATTTTGTTGTTAATGTAATATTATCTGTAAGCACGCATGTATTATCATTAACTTTAAAACATTCTCTTAATTCAGTTTCGTTTTTAACTTCTACTTTTTCTCCTGCATTTACTATGCCTGGAATAAGTAGTGTTACTAATAATAAATATCCTCCTATTTTTCTTAATCTCATTTTCTTATCTCCTTTCTATAATAATTATAAATATATTTTTAAAAAATTTCAATATTTAAGTTTAAAAAAATTTCAATATTTAAGTTTAAAATTGATTTTTAATATGTCTAGTTACTCTATAAAATCAATTGTAGTATTTTAATAATACAAAATATTGTGTTGTTTGCTAAAATTTTCTTGAATTATTTGGAAAATTATTGTATAATCAATAGCGTTATGAGTTGGCTCCGTAGCTCAGCAGGATAGAGCAACGGCCTTCTAAGCCGTCGGTCGGACGTTCGAATCGTCTCGGAGTCGCCATATATAGAAAAAAAGCGTTTTATACGCTTTATTTTTTTGCTTAATTCATTATTAAATTATCGTTTACATAAAATATTACTTCGTTAACATCATAGTTATCTTTTACTGATAGGCTGATTGAATATTCTACTTCTTCTAATATGTTTTGGTTTATTAGTGAATCAAATATTTTATCATTAAAACTTAAATGCATCGCATCTTCTATTATTTCATATTCTTCTAGTTCTGCATTAGCATTTAGATAACTGCTTAAGTTACTTTGATATATTACATTGCTTTTTAACTCATCAATTATTACAGTTATTTTTTCTCTGTCATCATTAGTTACTTTAGTTACAGGTATATAATATGTTAAATCGCCATTATTTGATACGTAATAAATTGTAGTTTTTGTTAAACCATATAAGCTATTAAAGTCATAAAATTTATTTATGCCATAACTTCTGTCTAGTGGTATTGGTAATAGTTTATTTGAGTTAGGAAGTCTTTCTAATGTTTCTCCATTTATTTTGATGTATACTTTATCGATGTTGCTTTCGTTGGTTAATGTGTATACTATTGCTTCTATCATTTTTTCTTCGTCTTCTTGTCTTATGTTTTTTATGCTTTCATTAAAATTAATTGTTACTGTGGTTTCTTCTACTTTTAAATCTAATATTTCTGTTCCTTCTGGAATAATTGGTTTAAATCCATTAGGAACTTCTTCTTGTTTTTTTCCATCAATAATTAAATATTCTATTTTTTCTTTTAAAATGTCTATGAATTCTGTTGAGTCTAAAGGTAATGTTACCATACTTACATAATCGTTTTGATCAACTAGATATACTTCATATATTTCATCTGGCTCTATATAGGTTATATTTTTTTCTATTTTTAGTTCTTCATTATTTGATGGAAATAGATAAATAAGCCCTATGATAAATAAAGCTGAAGTGGTAACAGCAAGTTTTCTTAATCCAAGTTTTTTTAACATATACGCCTCCAGTTAATATTATTATTGAATATTTAAAAAAATGACTATAAAAGCCATTTTATAATTTTATTTCACCCAGTTTTAATAGTTCAATAACAGCACTTGCTCGACCTTTTACCCCTAGTTTTTGCATTGAATTTGATATGTGATTTCTAACTGTTTTTTCGCTAATAAATAATTCTTCTGCTATTTCTTTTGTAGATTTGTTTTTGATTAACAATTCAAATACTTTTTTTTCTCGTTTTGTTAATATATTATTCATTCTTTCCCTCACTTTCTAAGTATGGGTGTATACTTATTCCTAAAATATTTTATGTGAAAGTGAGTTTTGAGTGAAAGTTTATGCCTAGTTGGTCTCAAATTTGATTGTTATATACATTTTTTCATCAAATTCGCCTTGGATGGTTCTCATTATGTCATTTGCTAGTTTTGAGTCATGTTCGCTTGAGTTGACCACTACTTTTATTTGATCGTTATTTATTTCTACGTAACTTTTAATTTTGTATGTGTCTAAAATTAATGTTTCAAGTTCTTCTTCTTTTCCTATGTTTAAATTTAGTAATTTTAATTCTTCAAATGCGTTGTTTTTTTCATCTGTAGTTGATGTTTCGTTTGTAAGTACTGATTCTAGTTCATCCATTTTTGTCGCTACTTCTTCGTCTCTCTCTACTCTTAATGCTACTAACATGTCGCTTTCTTCTACGTCAACTGTTACTTCACTATTTACGTTTTTAGTTTCTTCAGTTTTTAGTAAGTCGTTAGGCATTGTTACATAATATACTCCTAATACTAGAACTAGACTTAGTAAGGTTACAAACCATAAGCTTTGCTTGTTTATCATAATAAAATCCTCCGTTTCAATAATATATATTTTATTAAGAGGATTTTATGAACAAATTAATCGATATTTATTATTTCGTATTTTCTACTTCCTAGTTCTAATTGTTCACTGGCTTCAACTGTATGTATGGCATGAAGTGAAATCATTCTATTTACTAAATCTTTTTTTCCTTCATCTTTTGAATTTATTACTGCATCGTAACATGCTTGGTCTAATGCTACTGGGTCTATTGATGCAAATATTCCTATATCTTGCATTTTTGGTTCTTCAGGATTTGAGTCACAGTCACAATCTATTGATAAATTATTTGCAACGTTTATGTAAACTATATTTTCTTTCCCAATGTATTCAATTATGCTTTTGCATGCATCTGCCATAGATTCTAAAAAGTCGTCTTGTTTTGGTAAATTGTCCCATAGTGTAGATGGGTCTTTTACTTTTCCTGCGGTGTGTATGTTTGCTTTTCCTTTGGGAGAAGCTATTCCAATACTCATGTTTTTTAATGCACCACCAAATCCACCCATTGCATGACCTTTAAAATGTGATAGTATTACTAAACTTTGATATTTTTTTAAGTTTTCACCGACTATGTTTTCTTTTAAATGATATCCATTGTTTATTTTTAAAGTAAATTCACCTTTTTCATCCATTAAGTCAAAATCAAATTTGTCAAAGCCATGCGCTTTTATTACTTTGTAATGATCAGTCGGATTTGTTCTCTTTCCTTCATATGCTGTGCAACATTCGATTAATGTTCCATTTAATTTGTTTACTAAGTCTTTGATAAGTTCTGGTTTTAAATAGTTGTGTCCGCCTAGTTCTCCACTAGAAATTTTTATACCTATTTTTCCTTTTAAATCAATGTTTAATGCGTCAAATATTTTCATCAGACTTTCACTTGTTATTTTGTTTGTAAAATATACTTTGCTCATATACTCGCTCCTTTATTATGAATTATAACATATTTAAAATAAAAAAGGACATGTTTATGCCCTGCTTGAATATTTTCCATCTCTTGTTGTTACAATTATTTCTTCACCTTCGTTTATAAACAAAGGAACTTTTAGTGTATATCCTGTTTCAATTGTTGCATCTTTTAATGCTCCACTTGTTGTATTACCTTTTACTGCTTGTTCAGTTTCAATAACTTTGTAAGAAATCTTTTCTGGTAAGTCTATACCAATAATTTCTCCTTCATAATTCATTACTAATACATTTAATCCTTCTTTTAAAAACTTTATTTCGTTTTCTAATTTGTCTTTATGTATTTCAATTTGTTCATATGTATTATTGTCCATAAATACATACATGTCTCCTTGATTATATAAATATTGAAGTTCAGTTTTTGTAACATGTGCTTTTTCTATTTTTATTCCTGCGTTAAATGTAATATCTATTGTGGAATTTGTTCTTAAATTTTTTAATTTAGTTCTGACAAATGCGCTACCTTTTCCTGGTTTAACGTGTTGAAACTCTATTACTTGATAAACGTTTCCTTCGTATAAAATTGTCATTCCGTTTTTTATGTCATTTACATTTATCATTATTAATCAACCTTTCTTTCTTTATGTAGAGTTGTTTTATTACATTTTTTACAATATTTGTTTATTTCTAATTTTGCTTCAGTATTTTTTTTATTTTTACTAGTAACATATCCAATTGTTTTACATTCTGTACATTGTAATGCTACGCCTTCTCTATTTTCTTTCTTTGCCATTTCTATCCCTCCTTAAATCATATGTATTATATCACGTTTGTTTACTATTTCAAAGGATTTTATTCTTCTTTGTATATATTTCTTTTTAAAT
>CALVQQ010000029.1 GCA_944358255.1 uncultured Bacilli bacterium
ATCAAAAATACTATATAGAAAGGATTAATCAACTATAGAATTAATTAATAATTTCTATAAGATTGATTATACAAGGATATTATGTTTGAAAATAAAAAAATATTTATATTGGGAATGGCGAGAAGTGGATATGAGGCAGCAAAGGTTTTAGCTAAACATAACAATCAAATTATAATAACTGATATTAAAGATCAGGATTCAGAACATTTAAAAGAATTAAAAGAACTAGGGGTTAAGTTCGTAAAAAGCGATAATCCAAGTGATTTGCTTGATGAAACATATGATTACTTGGTCAAAAATCCTGGGATAAAAGTCGATCATCCAACAGTTCAAAAAGCAAAAAGTTTAAATATTCCTGTTACTAATGAGGTAGATGTGGCATATAGTTATTTTCCGAAAAAATTAAAAATAATTGCTGTTACTGGATCTAATGGTAAAACAACAACGACAACGATGATTTATGAGATATTAAAAAAAGCATCATTACCAGTTTTATTAGGCGGTAACATAGGCTATCCAGTATGTTCATTAGTAGACGCAGTAAAAGAAAATGATATTTTAGTGTTAGAAATTAGTTCACATCAATTACATGATATGAAAGATTTTAAGGCTAATATAAGTATAATGACAAATTTAAGCCCAGTTCATATAGATCATTTTGGTACATATGAATATTATAAACAGCAAAAATTTAAAATATTTAATAATCAAACAAAAGACGATATTGCCATACTAAATAAAGAAAATGTAGATGTAATGTCAGAAGAAAATCAAATTAATTCAACAAAAATATATTTTTCTAGTAAAGTAAAAACAGATTGTTATTTAAATAAAGATACAATATATTTTGAAGATAAAGAAATTATAAAAACGAGTGAAATTTCTGTTCAGGGTGTACATAACTATGAAAATGCTATGTGCGCGATTATAGTTGCAAAAACTTTGGGAGTTTCAACTAAAATAATAAAACAGTTTTTTAAAGAATTTAATGGAGTTGAACATCGAATAGAATTTGTAAGAGAATTAAATGGAGTAAAATATTATAATGATTCTAAAGCGACAAATACGGAGTCGACTTGTATAGCGTTATCTTCGTTTAAAAATCCGACAATATTATTGCTAGGTGGACTTGATAGGGGACATTCATTTGAACCACTTTTACCATTTATGCAAAATGTTAAAATCATACTAACCTATGGAGAAACAAAAGGTAGAATAGTTCAGTTTGCAAAAGAAAACGGATTTAAAGTGGAAAAATATGATACTTTGTTAGAGTGTGTGAAAAGGTCGTATGATATTTCAACTGGAGGGGATGTAGTCTTACTGAGTCCTGCATGCGCTTCGTGGGATCAATATGAAAGTTTTGAAAAAAGAGGAGAAGATTTTAAAAAGAATGTAAATAATTTATGAACTTTACATTCTTTTTACATATATAGTTGAATTTCAATGTAAATGAATATATAATTAATTCATTAAGTAGGGTGTAACTACTAATAAAAAGATGGGAGGTTAAGAGTATGGCTAATGACGCCAAAGAAAACAAAGCAACAAAAATAGATGATGACTTCATAGAGGAAGAAAGTAATGGTAAATTTATACTATTCATAGTATTATCTATTTTAGTAGTGCTAGGTTTAATAATCGGATCAGTATATTATTTTAACAAAGATGCAGAAGAGCCTGAAGAAGATAATAAACCAGTAGAAATCATAGAAAATCCAGATTTAGTTGAAGAAGACGAAGAAAACGAAGCGGAGGAGGAAGAAGAAAGTACACCAGTGTTTGATGAAATTATAGCTGATAATCAAACAACTGAAAATGAAGTAGAAGAAGAAAATCCAACAAAAGACGAAGAAATACCAGTTGAAATTACATACACTGTTAAATACTTAAATGAGTTTAATGAACAAATAGGTGAAGATCAAGTGGTAAAAGATTTGGCTGATGTTATTGAACCGGTAGTTCCAGAAAAAGATGGATACAAAGGAACTTGGACTGGAAAGTGTGACAATGAAACTTATGTCTGCGTATACACACCAAAATATGAAAAAATAATTGTTACAACAGCACAAGAAGCAAATTATAATGTTACATTAAATGGTAGTGTTATAGAAGCTAAAGGTTTAGTAATTGAAAATGGTACACGTGATGAAAATGGAAATAGAAGTTATATTGAAATAAAATTTATCGCACCAGATGGAATTACTAAAGATATGTTGGAGAATATGAGTTTATCTGTAAAAACTGAAGGTGTAGCAGGATCAATAACGGAAAATGGTATAAATATTCTAGATAGTACTTTAGAAGAAATAGAAAATGGTAATTTCTACTTTAATCAATTGGTCGCAGTAGATGATACTGAAGACTTGGTTTTGCCGGAAATTACTGTTGACTGGGGAGACGGTGTAGAAGCAAAATATACTATAGATGTCAGTGGAATAGAAATACAAAGTTATGCTGAATACATAGGAATAACTAAACCAACAGTAGATGATGCTAACAAAGAAGGTACTTTAACCGGTGCTGGAGATGTAACATATGATATCAATGCAGAATTAGATAGTGACGAGGAAAATGTTACAAATATAACTATTGAAGGTGAAGTAAATAATTATGAAAGTAAAACTGGTATTATGGAATTTGTTGGTTTAGACGAATATAATAACATACTTACAATTAAGTTTACTGCACCAGAAAATGTAACAGACTTTACAAATTTAAAAGTAATTACTGAACAAAATACGTATGAAGGACCAGGTTTGTTAGACGGAGAAAATTACTTCTATATGTATCAAGCAGTAGATCCAGGCACAACTGACAATCCAAAAATAACAATAGATTGGGATGGAGATAGTGGTGAATTAGAACCTGAAACATACGTAATTAATACAGACACAATTAAATTAACTCCAACTGAAGAGTTAAAAAATACGGTTTCTTCAACTGAAGGAAATACTTATAATCAAAATTTGATTCAAAATCACGAAGGAGATAATATAATTGAAGTAACTGGAAAAATCGAATATAACGAAGAAAAAGAAGGATATTTGATTGAAACGACATTTAAGCCAGTAGAAGGAACAGTTATAGATGAGGACAAAATCACAGTAACAGATAAAGATGGAAAAGATGTCTATAATAAAGAAAATCTTGTTACTGACAGTGAAGGAAACATAAGTTATACTCACACAGAGCAAATAGAAAGTCCTGATAGTTCACCAAGTATAACTATTGACTGGAACGGCGAGGATATACCGGATGGAAATATAACGTATAATTATGATGTTTCAAACGTTGAAATAGTGCCGATTAATTAATAAAATTTAAGCATTCATTAAAAAGTGAATGCTTTTTGTTTTACGTACAACTTATTTTAAAGTGGTTTAAAATTTAATATTAAAAAGTTTTTTGTTTTATTATTTAATATTAAACATTTTTTTTATTTCTTAGAACAACTATGACATAAAATTGATTAATCTTGTGTTATACATAGAATGATGGTGATTTTTATGAAATATATACCAATAAGTTTTATAGAAGATTTATTAAATTCTAAGAAAATAGAAAGTTTTTTAAAAGAGTATAAGCATTACAATAATAATTATACTTTGTTAGACTATATATCAAATATGGAATCTTATATTTATGCTTATTTAATGCTAGATATTGAAAATGATCAACTATTGTATATCGTTGATATATTAAATAATTATATTAATTTTGTAATTTTGCCTTTGTCTAAAAGAAAACCTTTAATACTTATAAAATCTAAATTGTGTAAAATAATGATTAAAATTTATAACAATATTGAGGTGGAAATAAATCCTAACTGTGTAGATTATATTAAGTCTTTTCCGCATTCACATTTGTATATGACTTTTTCTAGTAATAAAAGTGTAATAAAATCAAAGATTATTGCTTTAAATTCTATTAGATTATTGTCTTCATATTTGGAGATGACAAATGAAACGAGTTTTTTATTTGAAACTTATTTTAATGTAAAGAAGATGAGGAATAGTATATTAAATTCTAATTTAAAATCTTATTTTTTGTTTAATGATGTTCCTAGAAGTTTTATTTACGATGAAGATATTTTTATAAATATATTGACTATAGAAGGTAATTTAGATTTTATAAATAGTATTAATTTAAAGAATTGTGTTGATAAAAATAAGCTTTTTATAAAAGAAAGATTGATGAATCTTGGTGATAGTAAAAAATTAAATTTATTATGTAATAAAAATTTTATAATAAATAATTCGGAATTACTTATTCTTATTATAATGACTATTAGAGATAAAAAGATATTAAATATAAGTGATATACCGAGTGCAAAAAAATTAGATTATGAAGATTACCGTACAATTTATTCTTCTTTTAATGGTGATGAAATTAAAGATCAATTGCAAAAGGATTTAAATAAAAAGAATATTTTGGCTATTAAAGGTTTATTGATATATGTGGAGTTAGAAGAAATTTTGGATTTGCTAGATAAAATATTTGTAAATAAAAATATTTTATTGGAATATGTTATTCGTTTAAAAAATAATGAGTTAATGAGAATAATGGGTGATTTAAGATTTATAAATTACTTGGGTAAATATAATTATATTATTTTTGTGTCTAAGTTAAATTTAAATGATTCGGAAAAAGTTTCATTAGTAAATAACTATAATTTTAGAAATAAATATAAAATATCTAAGATTAAATCTTTTGATACTTTTTTATGTAGTGTGATAAATGAGTTAAATGCTAAAATTGGTAAGAAACCGAGTAATGTTTCTTTAATAGATTCTTTGTGCTTTTATGGTGAATATGATGGATTTTTAAAGATTCAAAACAATATTTGTCAATTAATTGAAGCGTTATATTCGAGAAAATATGTGAAATATCAACTTGATTGTGAAACGAGTATTATTTTGTTAAAGTATTTTCTTGATATATTTTCGCCGTCTGTAAAAGTTATTGCTGTTAAAAATAATTACTTAAATGGGGAAATGGTTAAAATATTATATGATAAAAAATTGGGTAATTATAAAGTGTTTATTAATAAGACGTGTTTAAATAATGATACTTTTTTTAGTAAATTGGCTTTGTTTCTTATAGTTAGTGAATTTAAAAGTGTTAAAAGTGTTAATCAGAGTTTGGTAAATAAAAATAGTTTATCTGTGTTAATAAATACTAAAAAATTGTTGGTGTTAAAAAAATTAAATCAGCAGTATTTAAATTTTAATGATAATTTTATTAAGAGATTATTAGATGATGAATTTACACTTGATTATTACAAAATAAGTGATAGTAAAATTGATGTATTGTTTGAACAATTGTATACAATAAATGATATTAAAAAAATGATGAAATATTATCCAATCTTGTCACTAGAATATGAAGGTGATGGACATAAAAAAAATATTATTTCATTAATTTATGATAAATATGAAGTTAAATTGAAAATGAAAATGGCAATTAAAAAAGATGCTTTAAATAGAAAAATAAGTTATTTGAAAAATGAAACTGTAGTTTATGATTACTTGTTAACAAAGAAGACATTTGTAGATTTTAATCAACTTAATGATTTTAAATTAAATGAAATAATAGATGAAATTAAATGTGTTATTGATTTTGACTATAAAAATAAAAAGTTAAATCGTGAAAAAAATCAAGTAATTAAAGTTTTAGTAAATAAATATATTTTGCAGTTAAAAAATAATAGATTAAATAAATATTATAAAAAGTTTTATAATAATTTTAAGGATATAATATAATGAGTACTGTCAAGATTTACATATTATTTAATTCATGTTATAATTTGTTTAAATAATAGGAGTTGTGTTATGGATATTGATAGGAAAATAATTAATGGTATTAGAAGTCTAGGTATTGATATGATTAATGAGGCTAAAAGTGGTCATCCTGGAATTTGCTTGGGGGCGGCACCTACTATTTATACTTTATTTAGGTATCAGTTGAAATTTAATCCGGATGATGGAAATTGGATAAATAGAGATAGGTTTATTTTAAGTGCCGGGCATGGATCTGCACTTTTGTATAGTACTTTATTTTTCGCAGGTTATCCTATAACAATTGATGAGCTTAAAACATTTAGACAGGTGGGAAGCGTATTAACTGGACACCCTGAACTTAATACTAAAATAGGTATTGAAACTACTACTGGTCCTCTTGGTGAAGGTTTTGCTACTGGTGTTGGTATTGCTATTGCTGAAGAATATTTGAGAAATACGATTGGTAATGATGTATATGACTTTAATACTTATGTGTTAGTAGGCGATGGCGATTTGATGGAAGGAATTAGTTATGAGGCTATGAGTTTGGCTGGAAGTTTGAAACTTGGTAAACTTATTGTTTTGTATGATTCAAATAGTGTTTCTTTGGATGGGCCAACTCTTGGCGTATTTAATGAAGATGTTTTAAAGAGATTTGAAGCTTGTGGCTGGCATACCCAAGAAGTTAGTGATGGCGAGAATTTTGCATTAATTAATGAGGCAATTACTAGGGCTAAAGAGGTAGTTGATAGACCTAGTATTATTAAAATTAAAACTATACTTGGTATTGGAACTTCTAAAGCGGGTACTAATGAAGTGCATGGTAAACCACTTAGTGATGCAGATATTGAACTTGTTAAAAATAAAATGGGTGTTAACTTAGTACCATTTTATATCTCTAAAGAAGCTGCTACAACATTTAGAAATGAAATTGAAAAAAGGTGTATCCCTTTATATAATGAATGGGTTAGTAGATATAATGCTTTTATTTCTAAAGATAGCGTTAATAAAAAATTACTGGGTTATATTGAAAATGGTGAGTTTAGAATAAATTTGAAAACTATTAAGGTTAATTTTGAAGAGGGTCAAACAGAAGAACTTAGAATTACTAATGGAAAACTTTTAAATTTAATTGGCAATTTAACTCCTTTGATAATTGGTGGTAGTGCTGATGTGGCAAGTTCTACTAAAACTTATTTAACATATGGAAATGATTTTAAAATAAATGATAATAAGGGTAGGAATATTCACTTTGGTGTAAGGGAAAATGTTATGAGTTCTGTTTTGAATGGTCTTGCGTTGTGCGGGCTTAGACCTTTTGGTAGTACTTTTCTTTCTTTTAGTGATTATATGAAACCTGGGATTAGATTAAGCGCGATGATGAAATTACCTGTTACGTATATATTTACACATGATTCAGTGGGAATTGGGGAAGATGGGCCTACACATCAACCTATTGAACAACTTGGTATGCTTAGAAGTATTCCTAACTTAAAAGTATTTAGACCGGCAGATGTTAAAGAACTTGTTGGAAGTTGGGATTATATAATAAATAGTCGAGTTCCTGCTTGTATTGTAGTAACTAAGGAAAAATTGCCTGAGATAAAAAGTAGTGATATAACTTTTACTGAGAAAGGTGCATATGTAATTAAAAAAGAGGTTGGAAGGCTTAGTGGAGTTCTTATCTCTACTGGTAAAGATGTTCATACTGCAATAGAAATAAGTGATGAATTAAGTAAAAAGAATATTAATTTGAGAGTGGTAAGTATGCCTTCTGTTGAGGTGTTTAATGAACAACCTAAAGAGTATAGAGAAGAACTTATGCCTATTGGAAGTAAAATAATTGTACTTGAGGCTAGTAATGATAGAACTTGGAATGAGTTTGTATATAATAGTAAATATATAATAAATATTAATAAGTTTGGTGTAAGTGGTAAAAAAGCAGATGTTTTAAAATATTTGGAATTTGATAAGGAAACATTACTTATGAAAATAGAGAACCTTTTAAAATAGGTTCTTTTTTCCAAAAGTCATGAATTTTTGTAAGTTTTGGAAAATTTTTTCCAAAACTTGACAATTTAAATTATATTGTATATAATTTAATTATGGAGGAGAGTTATGATACCTAGAACTGAATATATTGAAAAATTAAAGGCGTGGAAAGATGAAGACGTTATAAAAGTAGTGACAGGAATTCGTAGATGTGGAAAGTCTACTTTGTTTAATCAATTTATCCAATGGTTGAAAAATAATGGTGTAGATGATAGTCAAATAATTATGATTAATTTAGAAGATGTTGCTTTTTCATTTAAAGATTATATTGAACTACATAATTATATAATTAGTAAATTGGATTTAAGTAAGAAAAATTATGTTTTTTTAGATGAAATACAGAATATAAAAGATTTTCAAAAGGCTGTTGATAGCCTATATATAAAAAACAATATAGATGTGTACATAACTGGTTCAAATGCTTATTTACTTTCTGGTAGTTTAGCTACATTACTTTCTGGAAGATATATAGAAATAAAAATGTTACCATTATCATTTAAAGAATTTGTTAGTTCATTTGACAGTAATAATTATTATGAATTATTTTTGAATTATATGAAATTTGGAGGTTTGCCAGGTTGTGTTAACTTATTAAAAAGTAATCCAAATGGTATAGATATATATATGGATGCAATATTTTCTACTGTAGTTTATAAAGATATAATGATGAGAAATAATATAACTGATAAATTATTGCTTGAAAGTGTTTTAAAGTTTATTTATGATAGTATAGGTAGTCCAATATCTACTAAGAAAATTAGCGATACATTAACTAGTAAGGGAACTTTAACTAGTAATCATACTGTAGAAAATTATTTGAATGCTTTTTTGGAAAGTTTTCTTATATATAAAGCAGAAAGGTTTGATGTTAAAGGTAAAAAGTTATTGTCAAGAGATTACAAATATTATGCTGTTGATACCGGTTTAAGAAGTTATTTATTAGGAAAGAAGTCTGACAGTGATTTAGGTCATATTTTAGAAAATATAGTTTATTTTGAATTATTAAGAAGAGGTTATAAAGTTTATGTTGGTAAACTTGATGATTTAGAGATAGATTTTGTCGCGGAAAATAGAGATGGGTTAAAATACTATCAAGTGGCTTTGTCTGTTAGAGATGAGAATGTTTTAGCCAGAGAATTAAAATCATTACAAAAGACAAATGATCATTATCCAAAAACTTTGCTTACACTTGATATGGATTTAGAAGCAGATTACGATGGTATAACAAAAATAAATGTTATTGATTGGCTTTTAGATAAATAATATTTATTAAATAAGAAGAAGTCTAAATATTTAGACTTTTTTAGTGTTTTTATAAATTATTTTACTACTTTTTAATAATAAGTTTTATTGTAATGACATTTTCATAAAATACTATATACATACTATATCACTTGACATTCTTATTAAACTAATGTATTTTTTATAAATGAAAGGAAAAAATATGAAAGAATTGGTAATTGTTGAAAGTCCAAGTAAAAGTAAAACAATTGAAAAGTATTTAGGAAAAGATTATAAAGTTACTTCTAGTAAAGGTCATATTAGAGATCTTGCTACTACTGGTAAATATGGTCTTGGTGTAGATATTGAAGATAACTTTAAACCGAATTATAAAGCTATTAAAGGTAAAGGTAAACTTATAACTGATTTAAAAAAAGAAGTTAAGAATTATGATGATGTAATTCTTGCTACTGATCCTGATAGAGAAGGTGAAGCAATAAGTTGGCATTTGAAAGATTCTCTTGGTTTAAAAAATTATAAAAGAGTTGTTTTTAATGAGATAACTAAAGATGCAATTAAAGAGGCTTTTAAAAATCCTAGAGATATAGATATGGATTTGGTACATAGTCAGGAAGCAAGAAGAATATTAGATAGAATAATTGGTTTTAGATTAAGTAATTTGATGAGAAATAAAACTGATGGAAAAAGTGCTGGTAGGGTACAAAGTGTAGCACTTAAACTTATTGTTGATAGAGAAAGAGAGATTGAAGCTTTTAAAAGTGAAGAATACTTTACTATAACAGCAATATTTAATGAGTTTGATGCTGAACTATTTAAATATAAGAACAAAAAAATTGAAATTAAAAGTGAAAATGAAGCTAATGATATATTAGATAAACTTAGTAATTCTTTTAAAATAGAAAATGTTGAAAGAAAAGAAACTAAGAAAAGAAGTAGACTTCCTTTTACAACTAGTACTATGACTCAGATGGCTAGTAATAGACTTGGTTTTACTGCTTCTAAAACTATGAGAATCGCACAGAAACT
>CALVQQ010000030.1 GCA_944358255.1 uncultured Bacilli bacterium
ATTTATAAAAATAGAAAATTGAAAACTATTTATGAATATTTTAGTGATTTTTCAAAAGAAGAAATAGATAATATGTTATCACAACTTAATGAAAATGAGAAAGAATTAGTAAGAATGCGCTACGGCGATGATTTAGAACATCCTGTTACTGATCCATCTTGGACTAGAGAAAATAGCTATATCTTTTATCGTTCCTTAGTTCCAAAAATGAAAAGATTACTAAAAAATACGACTAAACCTATTTATAAAAATAGAAAATTGAAAACTATTTATGAATATTTTAGTGATTTTTCAAAAGAAGAAATAGATAATATGTTGTCACAACTTAATGAAGATGAGAAAGAATTAGTAAGAATGCGCTACGGCGATGATTTAGAACATCCTGTTACCGATCCATCTTGGTCTAAAAAAAGTAGTTATAATTTTTACCATTCATTAGTTCCAAAAATGAAAAGAGCATTACAAAATAATCGAAAAAATAATAAACCAAATATTGAAAACTTCAACATTAATTGTGAAGTAAAAAATTGCGATTCAACACTATCGCTTGAAGATTATAAAAAAATTAAAAAAATGTTAAATACTGCATACACGAACTCTTTAGCAAGTGGTTTGCAAATATCAGCAAAAGAAAGATTAGTTATTTGTTTAAAAAATATGTCTTTAGACTCTAAAAAACTTTCTAATGAAAATATTGCAAATTTATTGGGAATTGAAGTATATGAAGTTGAAACTATTATATCAAAAATTACAGAAATGTCAGATGACGATGATGAATTCTCTATGAAATTAAAGTTTAATTAAGATTTAAATTTGATAAAATATATTGTAAAATAATGTTATGAAAAAGTTAAATGAAAGTTATGTAGAAGAAAAGAAAAGTAAATTTTATGGATATTTATATTCCATAAAATCATTAGATGAAATAAATAGTATTTTAAACACACTGAAAACTGAGCATAAAAAATGTAAACATATAGTATATGCTTACAAAATCGGTAATTATGTTAAAAAATATGAAGATAAGGAACCTAATAATTCTGCGGGAAAACCTATTCTTGATGTTATTGAACAGAAAAAACTTGATAATGTACTTATTATTGTAGTTAGATATTTTGGTGGTACTTTACTTGGCAGAGGCTTACTTACTAGGACTTATAGAAAATGTGCTTCGTTGTTGGTAGAACAAAAATAGTTATTTTTCATATATTATATTAGAGGACTGAATTATTTAAGGGATTTAAGTATTTCACTACTAGTAGTAAAAAGTTCTCTTTTTTTATGTAAATAAAATTTTAAATATTTTTATAGTCTCTCCTATTCCATCTACCATTAATTTTTCAATAAATGTGCCAGTTTTTATTCCCAATTTTGACATTCCATTTGAATAATCTCTATACGTGAATTCTAAATAGTCTTCTAATTCAATATTTTTTCCTTCGCTAACATCTTTTTCAAATTGTTCCATGGCCTCCTTAGTTATTTGCATTTTGTTATAATTTGTATAATCATAATATCCATTTAGTTGTGCAAAATAAAGAACAAGAAATACTATAAATGATAAACTTATGAGTATTCTAAAATAGTTTTTCTTCTTTTTTTTATCCATTGTTTTGTTCCTTTATATAATCAACTATTATTTCACTTATTGCATTTATTGTATTATATACTTGTTCTATTTCGTTATCTACTCCACCTATTTCGATTAACATTGCGTTTTCACTCATATCTTGATTGTATATTCCGTTTACGTTGCTACCACTTTTTTTACTGATTCCCCTGCTTATACCAGGGTATTTTTCTTTTATTTTTTCATTTAATGTTGTCGCTAAATTTAAATTACTTTCATAACCTTCATGTTCCATTCCAACAACAAAAAGTATTCTTGCATAACTTTTTCCGTCTTGTTCATATAATGTTTTATCAATTGTCGCACTATCTCTATGTATATCTATAAGATATTTAATTGAACTGTATTTATTTAATGCTTGTTCTATATAATATTTGCTTGCAACGTAGCTTTTATTGTATTTTAATCCGTTACTAGTCAAATAGTCTTTTATGTTAGCTGTTTCCACAATAGCTGGAATACCATTATCATTCATATATTCTTTCATAACATATGAAGCTATCATAACATTTGGCTTTACACTATAATCTAAAGGATTACTTGAAGAGTATTCTTCTGTTTGATGAGAGTTATAAATATAAACAATTGGCTCTTCTACGTTTATTGGATTTGGGTCTTCTATATAGTTTGTTTTTTCATTTTCATAATCAAAGTCATCGTCTTCTATATTTGAAAACACACTGAGATTATCTTTATTTACGATTTTGTTTAATGAACTATAAATCATTTCTTTTGGTTCGCTCAATTTAGCACTTAAACTTGAGACAATTATGTTCTCGTTTTCTAACATATCATCTAATAACATACTTATCAAAAATTCTTTATTATCTCCATCTCGCCCTAAACATAGTTTTATTGTTGCATTAAACGATAGTAAAAATATAAATATGTAAAACAATATTTTAACGTTAAAACTTTTCTTTTTACTTTTAAACTTTTTCATAACACTCTCCTTTATTAGAATTATAATAAGAAGAGTATGAAAAATTACTCGTTTTATGTCATAAAATTCTATTTATTACAATACTTAACATTGTTGCTATATTTTCTATTTCTATATCTATGTCTTTGCTTGTAACTATTAGTTCTTCTTTTGGTTTTTCTTTTAAAAATTTGTTCATGTTTATTATGGTCGGTACTCCAATTGCTATCACTGGAATTTTCATGGTTTTTTCGCTTATTTCATATGACGTTTTTAATAATGCACTTCCTGGTTTTATTCCACCGGTAGATATTTGAATAGTTTTGTTTAATCTTTCTATACTTTTTGCTGATAATGAATCTATAATAATTATTAAATTTACTTCAAGTTTTTTTGATAGTATTTTTACAAAGTCAACTGTATTTATATTGCTTAATCCTTCTACTTCTTTGTATATTTTATATATGTTATTATCTATATCCATTTTTTCTATAACTAAGTATCCTAATGAATCACTTGTAATGTTTTTATTTCCTAACCCTACGACTAATATTTTACTATTTTTTTTAATATTTAAATATTTGATAGTGTTTTTTAAATTTACTTCTAATTCTTTTAATATTGTTTCAACATTACTTTCTATTTTTTCAAAATATATTGTAATATATTTTCCTTTATTTTTTCCTATTTTTTCTGCTGATTTTTTATCAAGTTCTATTTCTGAAATACTTATATTTTTGTTTTTTCGTATTTTGTTTTCAATTTCACTTGCATTAATAAATTTTTCTGCTGTTTCAATTATAATATCATCTTTTTCCATAGCCACTCCTTAATATTATTTTCTATTTTTTATTTGCTTTTTATACAGTTTTTTGGTAGAATTATCTTGTACTTAAGGGAGGAAGATATAAATGGCAAATATTAAAGGTGTTAAAAAAAGAATTTTAACAAGTAAGAAAAAAAGTGTTTTAAATAATGATTTTAAATCAAGTATGAAAACTGCTATTAAAAAAGTAGAAAAAAGTGTTCAAGAAAATAATTTAGAAGAAGCTGTAAAAAATTTACAAACTGCTACTAAAAGAATTGATAAGGCACAAAAAACTGGAATAATTAAGAAAAACACAGCTAGTAGACAAAAATCTAGATTAGCAAAAAAAGTTAATGAAATAAGCGGTAAATAACCGTTTTTTTATTTTAGTTGATAATTGTATAAATATATAATAAAATAATTTATAGGTGAAAAAATGAATAAAATAATTAATCTTGTTTTTACAATTATATTATTAAGTTTAATTCTTTTAGTTTATTTGAAAATAGATGAAATTACAGATTTTTTTACTGATTTTATGTCAGATGAAAAAACTGTTGAAGTTAAAGAAAAAAATGAGTATGCAAGAGATTTTGATTATGTTAAATTTCAAAATGATGACAAGTTTATTCCGGTTGATAAAGAAAGTATTTTAAATATTTTTTATAATATTTTTAATGATGGATATGATGAATTTACGTTTTATTGTCCAAAAGAATATGATAGTTGTATAAGTGATATTAGAGAATTAACTAAAGAAAAAATTACTTTTAGTAAGATTAATGATTATGTTCATCCTTATAACTCTTTTAAAGATATAAACGTTAGATTATATACTAATGGAAAAGTAGTTGTTTCTGTCATTAAAAATTACTCTAGTAATGAAATAGAAGAACTTAATAAACGTGTAGACGATATTTTATACGAATTAAATATTTCTAGTATTTCTAATACCACTGATAAAATTAGAAGTATTCATAATTATATTATTAAAAATGTAGAGTATGATGAAGAAATGGCTAGCACAGATACTAGTAGTTATAGATCCAATACCGCTTATGGTGCTTTAGTTCAAGGTTATGCTATTTGTACTGGCTATTCTGATGCTATGGCTTTATTCTTAGATAAACTTGATATTCCTAATATTAAAATATCTAGTGATGAACATGTTTGGAATTTGGTTTATTTAAATGGTAGTTGGGTTCATTTGGATTTGACTTGGAATGATACTAATAATCCTAAATATCAAATGTCTTACTTTTTAATTGATACTGATGCTCTTTTTAAACTTGATCCTGAAGAGCATTTATTTGACGAATCGTTTTATTTAGAAGCCTAATAAAAGAAGTTATTTTAAATATTTTATAACTTCTTTTATTGTTGAGTTAAAATTATTTATATCTACTGTAAACCACTTTATGTCTTTCATTTGATTGTTATACCACGTATATTGTCTTTTTAAATATTTTCTTGTGTCTTTTTTTATGTTTTCAATTGCTTCGTTTTTGCTAATTTGGTGTTCAAAATATGGTATTAGTTCTTTGCATCCTATTATTAAATCTAATTTTGGGCATTTTTTTTCATACAAATTTTTTACTTCTTCGATTAAACCTTCTTTCACCATTTCGTCTACTCTTTTATTTACTTGGTTCTTTAATGTTTCTCTGTCTGTTGTTAATCCTATTAGTTTAAAATCGTATTTCTTTTCATTTTTGTTTGTTTTTTCTGTTATTATTTTTCCTGTTTTTTTATAGTACGTGATAAATCTTATTAATCTTTTTCTGTTATTTACATGAATACAATTATTTATATTTATTTCATCAGCTATTTTTTTTAGTTCTTCGTTGGTATAGGAACTGTAATCGTATTCATTTTCTATTTCTTCTTCTAGTTCATAATTATACAATAATGCTTTTAAATATAGTCCACTCCCACCTACTATTATAATGTTTTTATTTTCTTTTATTAATTTATCAAGTATTGCTCGCCCTTCTTTTTGAAAATCATAAATCGTACTTTTTTCTTTTAAACTTTTAATACTTAACATGTGATGTGGTATATTTTCCATCTCTTCTGGTTTTATTTTGGCTGATGCTATATTTACTTCTTTGTATATTTGTACTGAATCTGCATTTATTATTTCTGCGTTATATTTTTTTGCAAGTTCTATACTTAATTTTGTTTTTCCTATCCCTGTGGGGCCTACGACTACTACTATCATGCTACCCTCTTAAATAATTTCTCTAGTTCATATTTAGTGTACTTTATTATTGTTGGCCTTCCGTGTGGGCATGTATATGGGAATTCACATTTAAATAGTCTTTTTAAAAGTTCTTCTTGTTCGTTGTAACTTATGTTAGTGTTTGCTTTAACACTCATTTTGCAGGCAAGTGTCATTGCAAGTCTATCATTAAATTTTACCCTGTCAAATTTTTCATTGTAATTTATTATTAAGTCAAATATTTTTCTTATGCTTTCTTCTTCATATCCTATTTTTAACCACGTTGGATGTTCTGTTACTCTAAATGTGTTTATTCCAAATTCTTCAAATTTTATTCCTAAGTTATTTATTAGGTCTTTATTCATTAAAATTGTGTTGTATTCGTTTAATGGTAATTCAATATTAATTGGAATTAGCATTGATGTTGTTGTGACGTTTTCATCTTTTAATTTTTCCAAATATCTTTCATAATTTATTCTTTCATTTGCTGCATGTATGTCAATCATATATACGTTTTCGTTGTCGTTTGCAAATAAATATGTCCCTAACGCTAAGCCAACCGGATGAATTATTACTTCATCTTTGTTATATTCATTAGTTTGTTCAAATAGTTCAAAGTTTATAGTTTCTTGTTCTACGTATTCATAAGTTTCTTCACTTTTTTCGTTTACAATATTTTCAATCTTTGGCTCATAATTATTATATTCTTGATAGTTTGCAAACGTTTCTTTCTTAGTTTCTACTTTAAATCTGTTATCTATGTTATATAATTTGTCTTTTATAAGTCTAAATAGTAAATCTTCCAATGTGTCCATTTTACTAAATTTTATATCTTGTTTTGTTGGATGTATGTTTACATCGATTAGTGTAGGATCTGTATTTATGTTTATTATTACTATTGGATACTTATTTTCTGCTAACACTGTATGATACGCTTCTTTTATTATTCTATTTAAATATGAATTTTCAACTATTCTTGAGTTTACTAAGGTTATCATTGAGTTTTTATTGCTTCTACTTATGTTTATGTTGCTTATATATCCATTTATTTCATAATCTAGGTTTTCTCCCTTGATTTCTATCATATTTTTGCTTATATTATACCCAAAGATTTCATGTATTGTTTTTAATAGGTTACCACTTCCTGTTGTTTTTATTACTAATCTATTGTCGCTATAAAGAGCAAATGATATGTTTGGATTTGCTAATGACAATTTTTCAATTAAACCTATAACATTATTTAGCTCAGTTGTCATGCTTTTTAGAAATTTTAGCCTAGCTGGTGTGTTATAAAATAGGTTCTTTACATTTATGCTAGTTCCTTTGTTTAAATTTATATCTTCTTTTCCTAAAAGTTTCCCGCCTTTTATATATACTATAGTTCCAGTTTTTCCGTTACTTGTTGTAAGTTCTACTTCACTTACGCTTGCTATACTTGCAAGTGCTTCTCCTCTAAAACCTAATGTACTTATAAAGTATAAATCGTTTTCATTTTTTATTTTACTTGTAGCGTGCGGTGTAAATGCTAATATAGCATCTTCTTCGTCCATTCCGTCTCCGTTATCGGTAACTTTTATTTCTTTTGTACCTGCACCTACTAATTCTACTTTTATTTCATTACTATGAGCATCAATGCTGTTTTCCACTAGTTCTTTAACTACACTTGATATTCTTTCTACTACTTCTCCAGCAGCAATTTTATTAGCTAGTGTTTCATCCATTACTTTAATGCGGCCCATATTATCACCTCTATATCATTTTGTTTCTAGTACTTATTATGTCTTCGTCTAATGTGTAAACAACAAGATTTGATTTTGTTGTAATTTTTATAAAACCTAATCCATTTATAACTATGTCAGTTTTTCCATCAGTTGTAATATTTTTTTTAGGTAAACTTTTTAAATCGTCTTTTGTTGTTATTTTTACTTTTGTAAATTTCATATTGTTGTTCATGTAAAATATTAGATTTGCTTTTTCTTTGCCTATGTTATCTATTCTTAGTAAGTCATCTACAATTACAGTAAATCCGCTTTTTGTCTGCATGATTTTGGGTTTTATTTCTTTTTTGGAAATTATTTCTTTGATTTTGTCTATTGTAATGTAATTATATATAGTATTTTTTTCTATAAATCCTGGTGTGTCAATGATGCTTAGTTTATCATTTATTTTTATCTTTATATATTCTGTGGTTGTATTTGGTAATGCACTTGTAGTTATATTTCCTTTTCTTCCAATGCTGTTTACTAGTGCATTTATAAATGTGCTCTTTCCACTGTTTGTTGAACCTACCACATAGTATGTTTTAGGTTTTTTGTCGAGTTCTTTAAATAGTAAATCTATGTTGTATTTTTTAACACTACTGATTACCATAACATTTGCACTTGTTTTAAAATTTTCTTTAAAGTATTTTATTACTTTTTTGTCTTTTACACTTTTTGGTAATATGTCTTTTTTTGTAAGTAGTACTATGTCATTATTTCCTAATAGTTTTAAGTATTCACTATTTGTATTACTTAGTGACAATATGTCTATTAAATAAATAATGCCAGCGTTTGTGTTTCTTATGTCTCTCATCATGCTCAAAAAGTCTTTTTTTATTTCTAGTACATCTAATTTCCCATAATGTTTGATTTTAAAACATCTTTCGCAATACTGTGATTTTTCATAAACTTCTTTTTTTACATATCCCTCAATACTGGGATAAGTGTATTGTAGCACAGCACCACACCCAATACATTTTTTAGTCATAGTATTTTCCTCTTTCGAAAAGTTCTTTTCTTTCTAATCTTTTAATAATCATTCTTTCAATAATTCTGTTAAAATTAGTGCTTATTCCGTCTTTTTTGCTCATTGGATTTACTAAAATGCTTGTTATTTGCATTCTATTAGCACCTAATACATCAGTAAGTAATTGATCTCCTATTGCAGCAACTTCTTCTGGTTTATATCCAAATGTTTTTAATATTTTCATGTATTTTGACTTTCTCGGTTTCATGCTAAAAGCTGCAGAATCCAACTCTAGTTCATTTTTAAACGGTTCAACCCTGTTTTTTAAAGAATTTGACATAATAATTAGATGAAACCCTTTTTCTCTCAATTCATATAAAAACTTTTTCATTTTATTATCAGGCTTTTCCATATTCACTGGGGCAATAGTATTATCTAAGTCTAGTAATATGCATTTTATCCCTTTTTCTTTTAATTTCTTGTAATTAACATCAAAAATGCTTTTTGAATATATGTCTGGTCTAAAAATTTCTATCATAGTTACTCCTTAATATTTTAATCTTTCTTCGTATTCAAATTCAAAATCTAAAATTTTAACGATGTCCCCTTCTTTTGCGCCTAGTTCTTTTAGTTTTTCATCTACTCCCATTCTTTTTAATTTTCTAGCAAATTTTAGTGTTGCTTCATCACTATTAAATTTTGTCATTCTTAGTAAGTCTTCTAATTTTTTTCCTTTAATAACCCATGTATTTTCGCTTTCTTTTTCTATTTCGTATGGTTTTTCATTTTTAAATTCATACAATACATAATTTTCAAATTCTAAGTTTTCATATGTACTAGAGTCTTTATGTTTTTCTACTAAATCAAGTAATTTGTATTTGAGTTTGTCTATGTTTTCTTTTGTAACTGTACTTATTGGTATTATTTCGATATTTTTTATTTTTTTAGAAAATTTTTCTAGGTTTTCTTTTGAACTACTGATATCCATTTTGTTTGCTATTATTATTCTTGGCTTGTTATATAGGTTTTCATTATATTTTTTTAATTCATTTTCTACTTTAATGTAACTTTCGTATGGATCATATTCGATTCCTGACATATCAACTACGTGAGCTATGACTTTGGTTCTCATCGCGTGTTTTAGAAATTTGTCACCAAGGCCAACTCCTTCGCTTGCTCCTTCAATTAGTCCTGGCAAATCAGCTACTACAAATGATTTGTCG
>CALVQQ010000031.1 GCA_944358255.1 uncultured Bacilli bacterium
ATGCCAGAAAAACGATATTAAACCAGTAATTGGAATTGATTTAAATATTGATGGAATATCATTTATACTTTATGCAACAAACAATGATGGGTATAGTAATTTATGTAGAATAGTTAGTGAAAAAAATACTGGTTTACTTGATTTTGAATTTTTAAAGAAATATTCTAGTAATATTTTATGTGTCACAAATTATGAAAACTATGATAAACTCAGTAAAATATATATCACATACATAAGTTATGGTAATAAGAATGAAAAAGTAAATGCTTTACTAAGAACTCAAAATATATTATTTCTCAAAGAAAGTTTATATTTAGAAGAAAAAGATAAAGAATATATGAAATATCTTGATATGATTAGAGAAGGAAAAACTATTGATAACTACATAGATAAAGAATATGATAATGCTTTACTTTTTGAAATAGATGCAGTTGACTATGAAACCACTAAAAATTTTGTTGATAAGATTGATATAAGACTACCTTCATATCCTTTATCATTACCAAAATATTCAAATAATAGTGAAAATTTATTAATATCACTTTGTACTAAAGGTCTTAGAAAAAGATTAAATAACAATGTGCCTGTTAAATATGCTCTAAGACTTAAAAGCGAATTAAAAGTAATTAAAGATATGGGATTTATAGATTATTTTTTAATCGTATATGATTTTATTTTATATGCCAAAAAAAATAAAATTGTAGTAGGTCCAGGACGTGGCAGTGCTGCTGGAAGTTTAGTAAGTTACACACTTGGTATTACAGAAGTTGATCCGCTAAAATACGATTTAATATTTGAAAGATTTTTAAATAAAGATAGAATTACATTACCAGATATAGATACAGATTTTGAATACTTAAGAAGAAACGAAGTACTAGAATACATAAAAAATAAATATGGGCAAAACAAAGTTGCCAATATAATTACTTTTGGGACATTACTAAGCAAACAAGTAATAAGAGATGTAGGAAGAGTACTAGAAATACCATTAAATGAAATTGATAAAATAAGTAAATTTATTAAAGATAAAGAACCATTAAAATCTTTAGAAAACAACAAAGAATTCATGAATTTAATTAATTCTAAAGAAGAATATAGAAAACTATTTTTAATAAGTAAAAAACTAGAAAACTTAAAAAGACATACAAGCACACATGCAGCAGGAATAGTATTATCAGGAGAAGATTTAACAAATAGAATACCACTTTATAAAAGTGGAGAAACAATAATGACAGCATATAGTATGGAATACTTAGAAAGTTTAGGACTTATTAAAATGGATTTATTAGCAATCAGAAACTTAACAATAATAGATAAAGTATTAAAAAGTATAAAAAAATACGAAAATATAGATGTTAAATTAGAACAAATATCACTAGAAGACAAAGAAACTATTAAACTATTTCATGATGTAGATACTGTAGGAATTTTTCAATTTGAAAGTGAAGGAATGAAAGGTTTTTTAAGAAATCTACAAGTTCAAACATTTTCTGACATAGTTTCAGCAATAGCATTATATAGGCCAGGACCAAGAGAAAACATATCATCATATATAAAAAGAAAAAAAGGAATTGAAAAAATAACTTACTTGCACCCTTTACTCGAGCCAATACTAAAAGATACATACGGAATAATAATATATCAAGAACAAATAATTGAAATATTAAAAGTAATAGGTGGATTTACATATTCTGAAGCTGACACAATAAGAAGAGCGATGAGCAAGAAAAAAGAAAACATCATTTTAGACTATAGAAAAAAATTTATAGATGGATCCATAAAGCAAGGAATAAACGAAAACATATCAAATCAAATATATGATTTAGTGCTAAAATTTGCAAATTACGGATTTAATAAAAGCCATTCAGTAGCATATTCAATGGTATCTTTTCAAATGGCATATTTAAAAGCACACTTTAAAAAATATTTTATAACCGAGCAACTAAACATAGTTATAGATAGTAACATTAAAACAAAAGAATATATTGATGAAGCAAGAATAAATAACATAAAAGTTTCAAATATAGACATCAACAAAAGTTCAATCAATTACTACGTAATAGATAACGAGATAATCGTTCCATTTAACATAATAAAAAACATTGGTTATGAAGCGAGCAAAGACATAGTAGAAGAAAGACAAAAAAACGGAGAATTTATAGATATATATGATGCAATATCAAGACTAGTGAAAATCAAAATAAACAAAAATGTAATTAACAGCTTAATATTAAGTGGCGCGTTTGATATATATGGATACAATAAAAAAACATTAATAACAAATCTAGAAAATTTATATAACTATTCAGACTTAATAAAAGACTTGGATGAATCATTTGTTATAAAGCCTGAGATAAAAATTGAACAAGAATATGATAAAAACGAATTAATGAAAAACGAATTTGAACTATTTGGTTTTTACTTACAAAATCATCCAGTTACGAAATATAGAAGAGACGGGGCATGTTTACTAAATAATGTGGAAAAATACTTTGACAAATACATTACAATTATTGGATTAGTAGAAAATATTAAAGAAATAAAGACAAAAAATAAAGAAATGATGTCATTTTTAACGATAAGTGACGAATACAGCAAAATAACAGTAATATTATTTCCAAGAGTATATGAACAATTCAAAAATATAGAAAGTGGAAACGTATATAAAATATTTGGAAAAATAGAAAGAAGAATGAATAATTATCAAATGATTGCTTCAAGAATAGAATTATTAAATTAAAAAATATTTTAATAAAACAAAACATATGTTATAATTAAGACAAATAGGAGAGTAGAAAAATGAAAACAAGAGTTATCAGTGCGATAGTTGCATTAATAATTATAATACCTATTATAATAGTAGGTGGAAAATTATACTGTTTTGCAGTTGCAACAATAGGATTATTAGGGTTTTGGGAGTTTATATCAGTAAAAGAAAAAGAGAAAAAATTGCCAATTTTAATGAAAATGATTGGTGTAATTGCATTTATATTTTTAGTTTTATCTAATATGAATGAAATTGGTTTAGATTTTTATACGGATTATAAAATATTAACTAGCATCATATTCTTAGTAATGATACCAATAGTATTTTATAACAGAAACAAATACAATATAGAAGATGCATTATTTTTATTCGGAGTAATATTCTTTTTGGGACTTGGATTTAAATACTTAATAAATGTAAGAATATACAATTTAAATTACATGATATTTTTATGTTTGCTAACGATATTTACTGACACATTTGCATACATAACAGGCAATTTAATTGGAAAACATAAACTAGCGCCTACAGTAAGTCCAAAAAAAACATGGGAAGGATTTATTGGTGGCTTAGTATTTGGAACATTCATAAGTACGATGTTTTATTATACAGCATTTGAATATGCTGGAAATATATTCCTTCTAATATTAGTTGTAGCATTACTAAGCACGATTGGACAATTAGGAGACTTAGTATTTAGTTCAACAAAAAGATATTACAAAATAAAAGACTTTGGAAATATAATGCCAGGTCATGGCGGAGTATTAGACAGATTAGATAGCATAATATTTGTTGTATTAGCATTTAGTTTTATAGTTAGACTTATATAAGGAGACAAACATATGAATTTCATAATTACATTAATCATATTAATAGTTATATTAGGCATTATAGTATTTGTACATGAATTCGGGCATTTTATTGCTGCCAAAAAATGTGGAGTATATGTTCATGAATTTGCAATAGGAATGGGTCCAAAGATATGTAGTTTTAAGAGAAAAAATGATGAAACAATTTACTCATTAAGATTATTACCATTAGGTGGATTTACAGCACTTGCAATGACAGAAGAAGATTTTAAAGTTAAAAAAAATCAAGTATTAGACAACAAAAAATATTATCAGAAATTATTAATACTTTTGATGGGAATATTTTTTAACTTTATATTAACTGTAGTACTTTTATTTATAAATGGTTTAGCATATGGTTCACCACAGACAGGCGCGGTAGTAGGCGAAATACAAGAAAATAGTCCTTCAGAAATAGCAGGATTAAAGACAAACGATGAAATAATTGAGATAAACGGTAAAAAAGTGTCATCATGGGATGACGTAATACTAGAACTAAATTATGTACAAAACGACATTGATGAATACAATTTTATAGTTTTAAGAGACGATAAAGAACTTAGCATAACATTAATACCAGAGATTGAAGAAACAGAAGACGGTACAGTTAAAACATTTGGATTTGGAACTAGTACAAAAAAAGAATACGGTTTTACTGCTGCATTAAAATATAGTGTAGTAGGTTTTGGAGAAATGTTTACTTCACTATTTAAAATATTAGGTAACCTATTTACCGGTAAAATAGGAGTAGACAATTTGAGTGGACCAGTTGGGGTATTTAGTGTTATAGATCAAATAAAAGAAAGTGGTTTAGAAAGTATAATATATTTAACAGCTTATTTGAGTATAAACGTAGGAATAATAAATTTAATTCCTATTCCAGTATTTGATGGAGGAAGAGTAGTGCTTAGCACAGCCGAAAAAATAAAAGGAAGAAAATTAAATCCGAATATTGAAATAATGCTAAATAACATCGGAGTAATTCTTCTAATAATATTATTTGTATACGTAACACTTAATGACATATTAAAAATATTCTAAAATATTTGACAATGATAACTAAACTATATATAATTTAACTATAGGAGAGTAATATGAAAGTGGAAGTTAAAGAAGTAATTAAATTGTGTCCAAATTATTATAAAATAGTAAATACGCCTATAGATGAATCCGACAAAGTTAGTGAAAAACTAGTAAGAATATATGAAGACTATCTCTTCAGTGTTGATTTGAGAAAAAAAGATCAGGCAAAAAAGGTCACTAGAATAGATAAAGTATTAAATGAATATTTTAATGATTTTAGATTTAAAAAGGAATTGGCGACTAAATTAAGAAATGTAAAAGTTAAATCAAAGATTGAAAACATTACAGAATTTGTAGTAAATAACATAATAGAAATTTTTGATGAATATTTAGAAAATTATACAAGAAATATTTATATACCTAGGTGGATATAATATTTCTTTTTTTTTATACACGTGATATAATCAAAATAGGAGGAAACATGAAAAAGGGTATTATATCTATGTCGGTTATTTATACATTTTTGATATTATTTGTTTTAACAATGACTACAATATTGAGTTCATATATAATAAGAAATAACTTAGTAAAAGAAGTAATAAATGAAGCAAAAGAGGAAATTTATAATGTCGAATAAGGGATTTATATTTATTGAAACAGTTGTAGTTTTAGTAGTATTAGGAGCATCCTTAATAGGATTATATTCAACATTTTCCTCTGTAATAAACAATATTGAAAAAAGAAAACAATACGACAATATCAATGACATATATAAAGTTAAAATTATAAAAGATTTAATAGTAAACGAGCCATCAGGCACTTATACCATTATAAATAATAGCAACTGTACAAATTACATGAATACTGATTGTAAAGAAGTGTTTAGTGAATTAGCAGTTTCTGAAGTATTAATTACTGGAAATAATATACAAACAATAATAGATTTAGATATAGATATTCCAAATACAATGAAAGAATATTTAAAAACGGTTAATAAAAATGATAAGTCTATAATAGTTCGTTTTAATAGGGGTGGAAAAAACTACTATTCATCACTAGAATTGAGGTAATATATGAATAAAAATGGTTTTACAATTGTAGAATTAATTATTAGTGTGACAATATTGTCGATTGTTATGGTTTTTGCATTAAATCTTTTAGTGGTGTTAAAAGAAAAAGAGACAAGTTTAGATACTGATACTGATATGGTTTTGAATCAAGCGTTTGTCTCTAAAAAAATAAATGGAGATATCGTTAAAAATGGAGGAATAAAATTATTAAATTGCACTACGACTAAATGTGATTTTACATTTAATAATGAAGAGAAAAAAACTTTAACTTTGACAAATAATAAAAAAACAATAAAATATGAAAATGAAGAAAATGTAGAATTAACGAGAACATTGCCTAAAAGCACATATGGAAATATAGAAGTAGAAGAATTTTTAAATTATACAGGTGGAACACTTAGAATAATAACAATAGATGTAGTGGGATATTCAGATTACAAAATAGAATTGTTAGATTATTAAACTAAGTATAATTGCATTTATAACCATAGCTATAATTCTACATTGAATAATAAATTTAATGTTAATTCTAAAATCCAACATGCTTTTTGCCTGAGATAAAACACAAAGTCCAGTAAAACATACACTTGATCCGATTAAAATAATTTTTAAACTATTACTAATATTTAAAATAGATATCATATTAATTCCACTAGTCATTTCAACAACTGAAAGAATAATAGAATTAACTAAACTATTAAAAGGCATTAATGGTAGAAATAAATTATATAGAGTAGTAAAAACAACTATGCTACCTAATATAATCATCGAAGAAGAAAAAGCATTCATAATGCTATTTTTTAATGTTTCAGAAAAACTCAATTTACTTCTTTTAATTATTTTATTGAAGCAATTACTAATATATTTATTACGAATAATAAAACCTAAGATAAAATTAGAAAGATAAATTGAAATTAAAATTTTAATACCAATTGAAAATGAATTAAACATAATAATTCCAATAGTATTAATGACAAATAAAGGATTAGGGAAAAAAGTAAAAGCAAGCAATTTAGTAGCTTCTTCTTCATTAATAACACCATTATTATAAGCATCACTTATAAATTTAGCATTACTAGGTAAACCATTAAACAAAGAAAGAATAACTATATAAGAAGCATTAGGATTAATTTTAAACAAAAAAGTGAAAAATTTAGAAGCAGCCAAGTTAATACAATATGCAAAATTATAATTTATTAAAAATTCACTTAATATAAAAAAAGGAAATAAACTAGGAAATAACTTATAAAAAAATATATTAGCACTACTAATAACAGAATTAGAAACTACTTTAGTATTTGTAATTATTAAACATATAAGCATAAAGAAAAAAGCAAAAGTTAATATATTTTTTAATTTATAAGTCATAGTTTAGCCCCTTTATGTTATAATATTAAATATGAAAAAAATATATGAAAAAACAAAAAAATTTATAAAAAATAATATAAAAGTTATTATACTTTATGCAGTTTTAATTGCAGCTTTTACTGTTCCATTAGACTATGAGATATATACACCTGGAGGATTAATCAAATTAAGTGACAGATTAGACGTTGAAGGTTACGAAGAAAAAGGTGACTTCAATTTAACATACGTAGGAGGGAAAAAAGGAACAATACCATTATTATTGCTTTCATACATAATTCCAAATTGGGACATAGTAAGTGTAGATGAGATGAGAATAGGAGAAGAAGAGTACACAGATATTGTAAAACGTGGGCAAATAGATCTAGCAAGTGTAAACCAAAATGCCTTAATAGTTGCATTTGAAGAAGCAGGATACGAATATAAAATCAATAAAGAAGAAATTGCTGTATATTATGTATTTGAAGAAGCAACAACAGATTTAAAAGTTGGAGACATTATAACACATATAAACGGTGTAAAAGTAAATAGTTTAGAAGAATTAAAAAGTAAAATAATTGAATATGAAGTAGGCGAAGAAGTTAGTTTTACAGTATTAAGAAACGATAAAGAAGAAAAATGTAGTGGAGTAATATATGAAAGCGAAGGAGAAAAAATAATTGGTTTATATCTTCACAGCATACTAGACGTTGAAACGACTCCAAAAGTCACATTTAACTATAAAGCAAACGAAAATGGTGCCTCAGGTGGGCTTATGAGTACTTTACAGATTTATAACACTTTAATAAGTGATGACATAACAAAAGGAGACTTAATAGCCGGCACAGGCACAATAGAACTTGATGGTACTATTGGAGAAATCTCTGGTATAAAATACAAACTCATTGGAGCTGTAAAAAATGGAGCAGACGTATTTATCGCACCTAGTAATAACTACAAAGAGGCATTACAAGTAAAAGAAGAAAACAACTATGACATAGAAATAATTGAAGCAAAGACATTTAAAGAAGTAGTAGAAAAGTTAAAAAATAGATAACTTTTCTTTTTTTTTGACAAAAATATCGGATAAATTGTGTTACTTTACTCTTGGTGATAACATGAACAAAAAAGCATTATTAATAGTAATGTTAATGGGAATAGTTTTTGCAAGTTTTCTACTTTATAAATATAAAAACAAAGACAAAGGTATTGTAAATACAGAGACAGTATATTTAATACAAATAGGTGCATATCAAAATTATGAAAACGTAGTAAAGGTAACAAAGACATTACCAAATTATGTAATAATTGAAGAAGACGGAACAGCAAAAATAATTGTTGGAATAACAAAAGATAATAATAATTTAGAAAAATTAAAACAAAGTTATGAAAACATATACATACGAGAAGAACAAATAGACAATAAAGAATTTTTAGATTACTTGACTAAATACGATTATTTATTAAATGAAACCAATAATAGTGAAACAATTAAAGAAATAAATCACAAAGTATTAAACAAATATGATGAGATATTTTAAAGAGTTACATATAACTTAAGATAATAATAATTATAGGTGGTAATATGATTATTAAAGAAATGGCTGAATTAGAAAAGCCTAGAGAAAGATTATTAAATAATGGAAGAGAAAATCTATCAAATGAAGAAATAATCGCGATTGTTTTAAGAACTGGTACAAAAGAAATAAGTTCAAAAATGCTTGCAACAAAAATTTTAAGTAAATTTAAAAATATCAGTGAACTTAGAAATGCAAATATAAGCAATTTAACGACAATAAAAGGAATGGGAAAAATAAAAAGTATAGAATTAATTGCTGCGATTGAACTAGGAAAAAGAGTATATGAAACAATACCAAATATTTACAAAAAATATGAAAACGTAAACAAAATATACGAAGGATTCAAAGACTTAATTAAAGACGAAAAGCAAGAAAATTTCTATTCACTATATTTTGATACAAAACAAAACTTAATCGATTATAAATTATTATTTAAAGGTACACTAAACGTTACAACAGTACACCCAAGAGACATATTTAAAGAAGCATTTTTATTAAATGCAGCTTCATTTATAATAATACATAATCACCCAAGTGGTGACCCATTACCTAGTAAGCCTGATGTAGATTTAACTAATCAAATAAATACAATATCAAAAATAATGGGAATTAATTTTCTGGATCACATAAT
>CALVQQ010000032.1 GCA_944358255.1 uncultured Bacilli bacterium
TTGGGTAAAATCCTATTACATCATAGTTGTTGTTTAATGCTTTTAGTTTTTCTACTGCTTCATTAACTGATTCGACTTTAGTTCCAAATATTACAACTTTAGCCCCATTTTCTAAAAATTTTTTTGCAGTTGCAAAACCTATTCCTCTTGTTCCACCTGTAATTATTGCAACTTTATCTTCTAACATACTTTTTTTCCTTTCTATCTATTCTATACTGCAGTGTAACCACCATCTACTGGAAGTATAGCTCCGGTAACATAACTTGCTTCTTCACTTCCAAGAAAAATTGCTGCAGCATTTAATTCTCCTTCTTTTCCATATCTGCCTAATGGAACTGTTGCTTTCATATACGCTGTAAATTCGTCTGTTATAAGAGTTTCGTGAGTAAGTTCTGTATCAAAATATCCGGGGCAAATTGCATTACATGTGATGTTGTATTTTGCAAGTTCAGCAGCTACTGCGCGAGTGAAATTTATGACACCGCCTTTACTTGTATGATATGCTACTGTGTCCATGGCCATATTTCCTACCATTCCATACATTGATGCAATATTAATGATACGCCCATAATTATTTTCTTTCATTAATTTTCCAATTTCTCTTGTTACGTAAAATAAGCTTGTCATATCAGTTTTAATGGTAAAATCCCATTCTTCATCTGTCATGGTTAGTACGCCAGCATTTTTGGCACTTCCTGCACAGTTGACTAAGACATCAACTTTGCCTGTCTTGGATTTTACTTCTTCTACCATTGCTTTTATGCTTTCTACGTCAGTTACATCACATTTTATTGGATAACATTCTACTCCAGTTGCTCTTATCTCCTCTGCTACTTGTTCAAGTTTTTCAACTCTTCTAGCTGTGATAATTAATGTCGCTCCTTGTTTTGCATAACCTTTTGCCATTTGTGCACCTAAACCTGATGATGCACCTGAAACTAGTACTACCTTACCTTTATAATCAAACATTTTATCACCTTTATTTTGTTACATTTTTTAAAATTACTGTTTTCATTCTAGACATTTCTTTTAGTGTTGTCATTATTCCTTCGTTACCAATTCCAGAATATTTCCATCCACCAAATGGTTGCTCGAATGAACGGAAGAATGATGCTCCATTGATAACAAAACCACCACATTCCATTTTTTCGCTAACTTTAATAGCTTTGCTTATATCTTTTGTTATGATTGATCCTGATAAACCGTATATTGATGTATTAGCAATTTTTACTGCTTCTTCTAAATCATCAAATCCTATTACTGAAATTACTGGGCCAAAAATCTCCATATCTTTTGCAACTGCCATATCTGGTGTTACATTATCCAAAATTGTTGGTTCATAAAATGCACCATTTCTTTTTCCACCTATAACGAGTTTAGCTCCTGCAGCTATTGTTTCGTTTACTTGTCTCTCAACTTCTATTGCTGCTTCTTCACTTACTAAACATCCAATATCAGTTCCCATATCTTGTGGATTTCCAACTTTTAAAGAATTTATTTTTTCTACCATTCTTCTAATATATTCATCTTTTACTGAATTTTCAATAAGAAATCTTTTTGAAGCACAACAAACTTGTCCAGTATTATATAGTCTTCCCCAAACTGTTTCTTCTATTGCTAAGTCCATATCTCCATCTGCGCATAGTATGAAAGCGTCATTTCCACCTAATTCTAATGAACTATGTGCACAATGTTCAGCACAATTTTTAGCAGCATCTATACCAGCAGCAGTTGATCCAGTTAAGCTTACCATGTCAACTTTTTTGCTAGATGTTAAAGTTTTACCAACTACTGATCCGCTTCCATGTACTACTGAAATTATTCCAGCTGGAACTCCTGCTTCAACTAATAGTTCAACATATCTAGTTAATGTTAATGGGTTTACACTTGCAGGTTTAAGTATAACTGCATTTCCCATTAATAATGCAGGTGGTACTTTATTAATAAATATATCACTTGGAAAATTAAACGGAATTATGGCTACAACTACACCTAATGGTTGTTGTATTGTATATTGAATTGTGTTTTCTTGTCCTGCCTCTGTTCCTCTATATATTATGTCTCCATATTCATGTTTTACTTTTTCAACGTATCCAGGAACTCCAATTTGTATATTAGCAATTTCATTATATGCTTCTTTAATTGGTTTTCCTGTTTCTTTACTTAATAATAAAGCTAATTCGTCTTTATTTTGTTCAACTAGCTCAGCAAATTTTGATAATACTGCACATCTTTCTATTACAGATTTTGCTTCCCATTCTTTTTGGTGTGCATCTGCATAATCAATTGCTTGTTCTACATCTTCTTTTGTTAAACTTGGTACTGTATCAATTAATTCATTCGTAGCTGGATTGTAAACTTCTATTACTTTTCCGTCGCTAGAATCTCTCCATTCTCTACCTATTAAACTCTTCATATTTCATCTCCTTATTCGCCAATTGCTGTAAATGATAGTGATAGTCCGCCTACTGTATTTGCAGAATGTTCACTTCTACCATATTCACCAAATGTAAATACCATTAAAAATTCTTTGTTAGGTATTGCTTTTTTGATTTCAGGATAAATTTTGTCTTCAATGTTAGCTAATGCTAAACCTAATCTTCTTCCACCACAATGTACTAAGAAGTAACTTTGTACAGTTGAATTCATTAATGTATTTACTTTATTTACTGTTTCAGCATTTGAATTTAATATTCCTTCTGGTGTGTTAGTTAATTGAATAACTGCTGTATTTAACGCTAAATCAGCACCAATGTTCATTGAATAGTCGTCATTTGCAAACATTGGGTGACGAACTGCAATTACATTTCCAATTGGATCTTTAACACCTAATGGATTACATATTGTTTCAGTTAATAAATTACTACCCATTAATGATTCAACTGATTTTCCAGTCCATTCAGCATATTTTTTAACTGCTGGTTCATTATCTATCTCTACTAGAGTTCTTTTTCCATTTACTTTTGTTATTATTCCAGAATTATTTGTTTCCTTGTATGCTCCTGTATATAAATTTCTAATTTCTCCGTTTGTGTAGAAAATTGCTATTACGCATCCATCTGAAAATATCTCTCCGTTATTTAATAAACTCCACTTGCCTTCAACTGTATTATCAGCTGCTGAACCACCAAATACTGGAACATCTCCAATAACGTCTTGAATTCCTTTTAAATATTCTTCTTCATTTGCTGGACTTGCAGTCATAAATAAATAGTCAGGTTTTTTGCTTTTATTTGTTAATTTGCTTATTGCTTCTTTTGCTATTCTTTTTCCTATTTCACGTGGTGTTTCATTTGTTTTTTTGCTTCCTGCAGTAACTACTTCTACATCTCCGCCAAATAGCATCATGCCAGAATATCCTGTTTCTTTATTTAAATATCCGTCATGTGTGCATATTGCTGCTGATGAAGTGCATCCTATGATTGGTGTATCTTCAAGTACACTTTTTGCTCCTTCCATTAATTTTTCTTGATCTTGTACTACGCTTGTAAAGAATAATCCAACTTGTGGGTTTTCTATTACATTTGCCATTCTTGCTGTTTCAACGCCTGATTCAAAGGCATCTGTGTTTTCACTGTATCCAACTTTAGTTTTTAACATTTTATCACTCTCCTTTTTTAATGTTTTACTTATTGGACTTATGTTGTGTTTATTATCTTACCTTATAAATATTATTTTACTATACATGTAAAAGTTGTTAAACTTTTTTTGTATAGTGCTTTACATTTTTTAACATCGATTTTTTATTTTAAAGTAAAGCTATTATTTATAATTGGAATACCATATATGAATAAAATATCTTGGTTATTGTCAAAGTCTATTAAATTATTATTTATTATAAAGTCACTATTTATATATCTTAAATCTACAAGTGTTATTTTTTTATAATATGGCAATAGTAGTGGTGCTAAACTACTTCCAAATGAATCTCTAAATATGACTAGTTCTTTGTCTGTTTTACTGTTTTTATTTTCCATTATTAATAATGCTTTAGCTCCTCCTAAAAATAAATCATAGGAATCAATATTTTTTAAATTTTGTTCTTCGTAGACTTTATAATACTGATTTTTTTCATAGTCTAAAACTTTTGTATTTATTGTGTTTTCATCTATTAAATATGTTAATGTGTCTGGCTTTTCGTTATTTGGTATTTTCCCATAAAGTGCGCCATAAAAGTTATCATATGTCAATTTATTATATTTTATATCAATAGGTTCGTTATTCATGTGTAATGCTATTGTTTTGACTACTTCACCTATTTTTTCCTGTTTCCAGTGTATATCAGTTTTGTAATAAGAATCTAATAATAACTTATTAAAAATATTTATGTATGTTATGTCTTGCAAGTTTTCATTTATTGTTTTTACTAATTCGTTATAATTTATTTTTGGTATTTCTTCTTTAGTGTAATAGTTTTTGTCTGGAATAATTGAATAGTATATGTTTTCACTTGAAAAATTATTTTTTATTTTTGTAACTAGTTCTAAGAAGTAATCTATTGATTTGTCATTTATACTTGAACTTATTTCAAAAAAGTTTTCGTCTTTTATAAAAACTCCATTTTCTTCTTTTTTTAAAAATAGTTTGTTAGTTGCTAACCCTTTTATTTTTATAAATATTTCTCTAAATGGAAATTGTTCAACTGTATATGTGTTAAACTCTTCAAAAAAGTCTCCATTAAATATTGTTTTTATATTTAATGCTGGAAAATGCATTAAATATCTTCTTTCTGTTTCAGATATGTCTTTGTCTGGTAAAATTATGCTTATTATTGATAAAGAAAATATTATGATGATGAATGATATACTTAATATTTTATTTTTCATAATTGTTGCTCCTTAAAACCTAAAATATAAAAATGGATTAAATGATTCGTTTACTATGTATGCCGTACAAAGTATTAATAATATAATTACTATAATTGGCTCGATAAAATTGAAGATTTTGTTATCTTTAATTCTTATATATATTTTTTTATAAGACATCGAGCATATTATTGCAGTTAAAATTATAAATACATAGTTTTTTAAATAGTAGTTTGTTTCTATATTTGTAAATGTTAAGTTTCCAAATCCAAACATATTTTCAAGAAATAATCGTATATCGCTAAAATTTGTTCTGTTAAAAATAACAAAACTTATTATAACTATCAATATTGTATATACATGGCTTAATATTTTGTGTTTTTCTAGAATTTTTAATAAGAACGCTTTTTCAATTATTAAAAATATAGCAAAATATAATCCCCAGACTATAAAATTCCAACTTGCTCCATGCCAGAAGCCAGTTATCATCCATACAATTAGAATATTTCTGTATCGCTTTAAATTGCTTACTTTACTGCCACCTAGTGGTATATAAACGTAATCTTTAAACCAACTTGATAATGAGATGTGCCATCTACGCCAAAAATCAGTTACGCTTTTTGCTATTAGTGGATAATTGAAGTTTTCTAAAAATTTAAACCCAAACATTAGACCCAATCCAATAGCCATGTCACTATATCCTGAAAAGTCAAAGTATATTTGAAGTGTATCAGATATTGCTATTATCCAATGTGATAATATTGTTTTTGTGGTAATCACACTTAAACTTTGCGATAGTTCACCTAATACGTTTGCTACTAATACTTTTTTTGACAAACCTATTACAAATCTTCTAACTCCATTTCCAAACGTTTCAAAATTCACTTTTCTTTCTTTAAGTTCTTTTTCTATTGTTTCATATCTTACAATTGGTCCAGCTATTAGTTGTGGAAATAGTGTTAGATACGTTGCAAAAGTGAGAATGTTTTTTGCGCTTTTGATTTTTCCTTTGTATATGTCAATTATGTAACTTGTAGCTTGGAATGTAAAAAAACTTATTCCAATAGGCATTATAATATATATGCTGTAATTTGTACTAATGATGTTATTAATGTTTTCTAAAAAGAAATTAAAATATTTGAAATAAAATAGTATTCCAAAATTTGTTATTAGATTTATAATTAAATATATCTTTTTGTGTTTGCTTTTTTCAATAAGTTTGCCAAAATAGTAATTATATATGCAAGAAAATATTAATATTATTATGTATTTTGGCTCGCCATAAAAGTAAAAAAGTAAACTCATTATAAGTAAAATTAAATTCTTTAGTTTTTGAGGCATAAGAAAATAAAATATGAGTGTTATTGGTAAAAAGTAATATAAAAAAGTTATGCTTGAAAAAACCATAATGTTCTCCTTTTAAAAAGACTTTCTACATTTGAAAGTCTAGTTTATTTTACTAAAATTTTCTGAAATGGTAGTTACTTTTTCTTCATCTGACATAACTAGTAAAATTAAGTCCCCATTTGATATAACTTCTACTTTATCTGCAGTAACGCATATCCATTTATTAGGATTTGCATTTTCTTTAATAATCTCTTTAGCTTCTTCTATGTCTTTTTCACTAGCATCTTCGCTCATTCTAATTAATACTACAGAATGTGCAATAGAACCGACCATCGACTCTGAAACAATCGCTTCACTCCATTTAATATCTTTAGTGCCAATATAGTTTTCTATGTTTTCTTCTGTTAGTTCAGTATTTTGTAACATCATAGGTAATTCTTCTTCAGATATGTCACTATATAATTTAACCATAATGTCTTCCAGTTCTCCATTAACATGTTTAACTCCACATCCTGTTAGAATTAGAAATACACAAGTCATTACAATTAGTAATTTTGTTTTCATACATCCTCCTATTTTATCAGTAAGATTATATCATATTAAAAAAATCTTTTTCAATAAAAAAGTAAAGTTTTGTATAACTTTACTAGTTACATTTAAATATTTGTGCTTCACTTAGCCATTTTCCAGATACTTTTGATAATACATATTCAGTATCATTTAATGTTATTGTAATTTTGTCTGATTCAATATTACTTATTGTTACATCATTTTCTAAATCTTCTCTAACAGTTTCTATTTCATATGGCATAGCGCAGCCACCAACACCTGTTGAGTAAAGGCTGCCATCAATGTCTTTATATTTATTTTCTATGACTTCTTTTAACTCATCTGCGACTTCTCCTGTATAGCCTTTGTCAACTATATTTTTAAGTTCTTGCACAGAATTGTAATTGTCTGCAACTTTATACCAAGTTCCTTCTCCTTCACTAATATTTTGATCTGCAAAAACTGCAAGGCCAACTCCATCTGCTATATATGATGCTAAATAAGCATTTTCTAATGAATCTAAAACTACTGTTTTAGCTTCATCTTCAGACATTTTTCCACAACCTGTTACTAATAACACTAAAAATAATCCAATTATAACTTTCTTCATCTCTTATCTCCTTTTCTATTATTAATTATATAATAACATACTTTTTTATTAAAATAAATATATTTTAGGTATAAAAAATATATTGTATATATTAAATGTTTAGTTGAATTTAAATTTTATTTGTAATATTCATATTTTATCTTATTGATAAATATAATAAAAAAAATTTAAAATTAAAAACAATTAACTTTTTAATTTTAAACTTTGCTGACATTCTTTTAACATTTTTAGCCTTGTTTCATCTTGTCCAACCCATTTTGCCTCAAAAATAGTTCTAATTTCTTCTCCTAAAAGGCCTAAAAATTCTCTTACTAAATCAAAGTGTTCTTCATCGACAGATAAAAGCGATATTGCCGTCATTATTTTTTCTGCAGTACTCATTGACAATCTATCTTCACTATAATTGTGACTAATAACGTCTTGTAAACTTAAAATATCTAACTTCAAAGTAAGTGGTTCATTTTTTTCACTTGCTTTTGATATCATTATTTTATTTCCCAAAACATCTAAAACACTTGACTCCCCACTTGAGCAGTAACTACTATATTGAGCTATTTCTTTTGAAAAAAATGAGTTCATATATAATTTAATATCAGCATTTTCAAAATTGCCATCATATGGACCATTTTTAAATTGTACTCCAGCAAATAAAATTTTTTTTGATACCATTAATCCAGATTTTTTATCCATAACCCATTCTATTGGCTTAACTTCTACCCAGTAACGTTTGTTTAGTTGGACTCTTTCTCCATTTGACAAAACTTCCTTAAAGCCATTAATGTCTCCATAAAAAGGTACATATTTTATGCCGTCAAGTTCAAAAACTTTATGTTGTCTAGGAGTAAATTTCGTGCGTGTCCCTAAATAGCTAATTGAATCAGTTGTAAAATATTGTTCGGTTTGTGCAATTAACTTATTTTCATATGCAATATCTAATGCATCTGACAATTCCACACTTACAACATTCTGTGGATATTCCCCATATTCTATTTCGACAACAGAATCTGTTTCTGATATTACTTTTCCATGTATACTAAATGGTTGAGAAATTATTGGTCGTGTACCGACAATACGAGTGTCAGTGTTGCAAAAACTAATTTCTCCAGATTCATCAAAAGTATAAATTGTATTTTCGCCAGAAAGTGTTTTAGTCCACCAAACTCCCGTACGTTCAATTTTATTATTTGAATCGTCTAAAAAAATATGTCTTGAAAGATTACCACCTAATAAAATTGCAAAATCGGTAATTGCACATTTTGCACCATTTTCTTCAAATATTGATGTTTTGATATCATCAGTTTCTAATAATGTAAGATTAACCATTTAAATCACCTTTTCTGCTTATATTATCATAACTATATTTTTTTTGCAATTATTAAATATAAAATGATTTATATTAAGCATAAT
>CALVQQ010000033.1 GCA_944358255.1 uncultured Bacilli bacterium
ATGATACAATGTGGTCACGAGGAGAAGAGACAAGAATGGAAATGGTAGCAGAAGTGAGAGCAACAAGTGAGGACAAAAAAGTTTCACTAGTTATGAAAAACGATTAGTAAGATAATTAATATGTGTTTGATTAATATGACTATTTTATTTAAAATATTTGACATATTAGTTTATAAATTATATAATTAATTTACTTGATGAGTGGGCATAAATCCCACTCTTTAAATTTGTAAAGGAGTGATATATTGGAAAAAGAATTATTTGATAATCTTCTTATGCCTTTAAAAGAAATAGGCGTGGATTTGTGCTCAGTTACTTTTGGTGAAGAAGATGGTGAAAAGACTTTATTTGTGAAAATTGATAGTAAAAATGGTGTTGATACAGATTTGTGTGTGAAAGCAACAGAAATTATTAATCCAATCGTCGATAAGTTAAATTTGATTAAAGAAGAATATGTGCTAGATGTATGTAGTAAAGGTGAGGAATAATGGAAAACGTTGAATTTAAAAACGCATTAGATAATATTTGTTTAGAAAAAGGTATTGATCCTAGTGTAGTTATAGAAGCTATGAGTAGTGCTCTTGCAAGTGCTTATAAAAAGAATACTGGGGAAGATGCAAATATTAGAGTTCTTATTAATGAGAATACTGGAAGTATCCAAGTATTTAAAGTTATGACTGTTGTTGAAAACGTTGAAAATGAAGAAGCTGAATATAGTTTGGAAGAAGCTTTAGAACTTGATAAAAATGCGACTATTGGTTATGAATTTGTTACTGAAGTTACGCCTGAAGATTTTGGCCGTGTAGCTGTAGGCGTTGCTAAACAAGTTGTGATGCAAAAAATAAGAGAAGCTGAAAAGAATAATATCATTTCTGAATTTAGTGATAAAGAAGATGAGTTAATGGTTGGGTTCTTAGCAATGGAAGACGCTAGAAATTATTATGTTGATTTAGGTAAAGCAAGAGGAATTCTTCCAAAAAATGAAATTATTCCTGGTGAAACATTAAAAATGGGTGACAGTATTAAAGTTTATATCACTAAAATTGAATCTAACAATAAAGGGCCAGTTATAATGCTTTCTAGAAAACATTATGGTTTTGTCAAAAGATTATTTGAACTTGAAATACCTGAATTTAAAGAAGGAATTCTTGTGATGCATGGAGTTGCAAGAGAAGCAGGAGTAAGATGTAAAGTTGCGGTAAGTAGTACAGTAAGTAATGTAGATGCGATAGGAAGTTGTATTGGAGAAAAAGGTAGAAGAATAGCAAGTATTATTAATGAGTTAAATGGCGAAAAGGTAGATTTAGTACTATATTCAAATAATCCTGAAGAATTTATTGCTAATGCTTTAAGTCCAGCTAAAAATGTTAATGTTAGTATAGTTGATGAAAAAGCTAAAGAAGCTCTTGCTATAACTGATGAAGAAAATTTAAGTCTTGCAATAGGTAAAAAGGGTATTAATATAAAACTTGCAAGTAAACTTACTAAATATAAAATAAATATTAAAACATTAGATGATATAAATAAAGAAATAAATGGTGAATAATATGAAGAAAATACCGCTTAGAACTTGTGCTCTAACTAAAGAAAAATTGGATAAAAGAGAATTATTTAGAATAGTTAGAAATAAAGAAGGAGAAGTATTTGTAGATGATACTTTGAAAGCTAATGGTAGGGGTGTATATTTAAAAAAAGACGCGAATATTATAAATAAAGCAAAAGATAAAAAAATACTAGACTACCATTTGGGTGTAAAAGTAAGTGATGAGATATATGATGAATTAATAAGTAAACTATAGAAAGAAGGTGTAATATGTCTGTTAAAGATTACGCAGAAGAACTTAATATAGGAGTAAATGAATTACTTAGTGTTTGTGATAGTTTAGGGATCAATGTTAAAAATGAAAATGATGAATTAACTGATGATGAAATTGTTATGCTAGATATAGAACTAAGTAGTGAAAATAATTTGAGTGAAGAACTTGAAAGTAAATATGAGTTTGAAGATAGAGCTGAAGAGATATTAGAAGGAACTAAGTTAAAAGATGAAGTTGTCGTTAAAAAACAAAAGATTAAGAAAAAAGATAGTTCTAAAGAAGAGTTTTTGCATAAGAAAAAAGATATTTATAAGCATAAAGAAAAACTTCAAAGTAATAAAAATGAGTCACATGACGATGTGATTGTTTATAAAGAAGGTATGACTGTTAATGATTTGGCAACTGCTTTAAATGTTCCAAGTGCTGAACTTGTTAAAAAATTGTTTTTAATGGGTCTTGTTATTAATGTGAACCAAACTATTTCTTTTGAAGATGCAGAAGTAGTGTTAGTTGATTATAATAAAAAACTTGTTAAAGAGGAAACTACTGATATAACTAATTTTGAAGAATATATTATAGATGAAGATGAGAGTTTACTTGAATTGCGTGCGCCTGTAGTAACTATAATGGGACATGTTGATCATGGTAAGACAACACTTTTAGATTATATAAGAAATGCTCATGTTGCGAGTGGTGAAGCAGGTGGAATTACACAGCATATAGGTGCATATCAAGTGGATGTTGAAGGTAAAAAGATTACTTTTATTGATACTCCTGGACATGCTGCATTTACTGAAATGAGAGCAAGAGGTGCTAAAATAACTGATATTGTTATTATTATTGTTGCTGCTGACGATGGCGTGATGCCTCAGACTAAAGAAGCAATCGATCATGCTAAAAGTGCGAACGTTCCTATTATTGTTGCAATTAATAAAATTGATAAAGGTGTGGGTAATGTAGATAGAATAATGAGCGAAATGAGTGAATATGGTCTTACTCCTGAAGCGTGGGGCGGAGATACTATGTTTGTTAAGATTAGTGCTCAGACAGGAGAAGGTGTAAAAGATTTACTCGATAGTATTATAGCACTTAGTGAAGTAATGGAATTAAAGGCAAACCCTAATAGATATGCAAGTGGTACTGTTATTGAAAGTAAACTTGATAAAAGTGTTGGTAGTGAAGTTACATTACTTATTCAAAATGGAACACTTAGATTAGGTGACCCAATAGTTGTTGGAATTGCTTTTGGTAAGGTTAGAACTCTTAAAAATAGTCAAGGCGAAGATATTGTAAGTGCATTACCAAGTATGCCTGTTACAATAACTGGTATAAATAAAGTTCCTGTTTCAGGTGATAAATTTATGGCTTTTGAAAGCGAAAAAGAAGCAAGAAATGTCGCAATAAAAAGAGAAAATATTTTAAAAAATAAAAGATTTGTTAAAAAAACACTTAGTTTAGAAGACTTATTTGACAGTATAAAAGAAGGTAAAAAAGAAATAAATATTGTTCTTAAGGCAGATGTAAAAGGTAGTGAAGAGGCTGTTAAAAATAGTTTGGAAAAGATAAATGTTGAAGGCGTTAAAGTTAATGTTATTAGAAGTGGTGTAGGTACTATTACTGAAAGTGATGTAGTACTTGCTAATGCTAGTAATGCTATTGTAATTGGTTTTAATGTAATACCTAGTTTGAAGACAAAAGAAGTTGCTAAAGAATATAATGTAGATATTAGACTTTATAATATTATTTATAAATTAGTTGAAGAAATTGAAGCAGCTATGAAGGGTATGTTAGATCCAGAATATGAAGAAGTTGTTGTTGGTAATGCTGAAGTTAGACAATTATTTAAGTTTAGTAAAGTAGGTATAATTGCTGGAAGTCATGTTATAAGTGGTGTTATTAAAAATGGAAGTAAATGTAGACTTATTCGTGATGGTGTAGTAGTTTACGACGGTAAAATTAATTCGCTTCAAAGGGAAAAAGATCAAGCTAAAGAAGTTAAAAGTGGTTTTGATTGTGGAATTACTTTGGAAAATTATATTGATATAAAAGAAAAAGATATAATTGAAACTTATGAAATGAAAGAAGTGAAAAGATAATGAATTTGAAAGGTGAACGAGTAGCAAGTGCTATTGTACAAGAACTTGGAAATATTCTTTTAACTGAAGTAAATGATGAAGATTTAAAAAATGTTACTATAACTTATGCAACTGTTACAAATGATTTGAGTTTTGCTAAAGTTTACTTTACAACTCTTGATGATGAAAAAAGAGATAAAGTTATAAAGGATATGAATAATGCAAGTTCTTATTTTAGAACTGAACTTGCTAAGAGAATAGATATTAGACATATGCCTGAAATTAGATTTGTTTATGATGAAAGTATAGAGTATGGCACTAAAATAGAAAAAATAATTGAAGAAATTAATAAAGATTAGTTTCTTTTTTTATTACTTTAATTATTTCAATATAAAAAAAGATATTATTTTTTATCAATAATATCTTTTCTATCAAATTCATTATGTAATAATTTTGTAGTCCATAATAATGAATATAAAGTTTGATTAATTATTAAATCAAATTCACCAATGTATTCATAAATATTTGGATTGAAATTTAATTTAAATTCATTTAGTCCGTAATATGGATTATCGTGTGTAAAGTCACCTGTAATTCCATTTAAGTCTAGGTATAAATATCCTTCGTTTTTATAATGTTCTATTAATTTTACATACATTATATGATTAGGATTTAATTTTGTGTATTTATCAAATCCACTTATTACAATATTTATTCTTTTTTTAAATTTAATTATTAATGCGGCTGCTAAAATTTGCTTGTTTATTCCATTTTTTATAAAATTATTTATTTCTGTAATTTCTTGATTTAAAATTGCTAACTTACGATCAGATTCCATTTTTTCTTTTAAAAGTTGTTTATTTTTTGTATCTTTTATAAAGTTTTTATTAACATCTTCATTGTAATCTAATAAATTAGTATATTCTTCTTGGGCATTTTTTAAATATTCATGGTAATCTACTTGTAAAACCCATAAATCAGCCATATTAGCTTCGTTAAATATTTTGTAATAATTTTTGTAATATTCGATTGAATTATCTTTTTTATTTTTAACTAATTCGTAAAATTGATTTAAATTATATTCATCACCTTTTACTAAAGTTATTCCTTTTTTGTCTTTATTTCGTATTTTTTGTTTAATGTTTTTGCCTAAATTATCGATGTTAAAAGATTGTAAATTAATTATTGGATTGTATTTGGGTAAAAGGCTTTCAAAATAAACATTATTTTTTAGTTTTTTATAATTTAATTTTTCTAATTTTTCCATTAATATAGTTGAATTATTGTTAATATTTTTAGTATTGTCTGATGCATTTACTTCAGCGAGTGTTATTTCTGGATTAATTTTTATAAAAGCAAATCCTTTTTTGAAAAAGTAACGTTTTATCAACTTTGTGATTTCGGTTAAATAATAATCATTTTGATAGTCAATTAGAAATCCTCTAGGGCTATATCCATATTTTACATTAATTGCAATATATTTTGATAATATTAAAGCTGCACCTATTATTTCATCACTTTCAAATATAGCAATGTATATTGGCGTATATCCAAATTTTTTCATTAAATTACCATAATAACTAGTTTGGTAGTAGTTTTTCAAAATGTGATTACTTGCATAAGTATCAAATTCTTTTTCGCTTATTTCTTTTATTTGCATAATAGCCTCCCCTTTTTTGAATAGTAGATTATTATAGCATATATAAATTCAATTGTCTATTGCTTTTTGGTATTTTGGTTGTTATAATTTTTGTATGAAAGAATGGTGAATTATGAGCAAGATAGTTGATATAACCGCAAGAGAGATTTTAGATTCTAGAGGAAATCCTACAATTGAAACTAAAGTTTATACAGAAAAAGGAAATGTTGGTGTTTTTAGTGTTCCAAGTGGCGCAAGTACTGGGACAAGAGAGGCTCTTGAACTAAGAGATAATGATGAAAGATTTGATGGTAAAGGAGTTTTAAAAGCTGTTAATAATGTTGGCTTAATTAAACAAAAACTTGTTGGGCTTGAAGTTAGTGAACAGAGAAAAATTGATGAGGTTATGATTGAATTTGATGGAACTCCTAATAAAAGTAAGTTAGGCGCGAATGCTATTTTAAGCGTAAGTGTCGCTTGTTTAAAAGCAGCTGCTATGGATAACGATTTAGAAGTTTATGAGTATTTGAATAAACGTGAAAAAAGACTTCCTTATGCAATGTTTAATATTATAAATGGTGGAAAACATTCTAGTAATAATTTAGATATTCAGGAATTTATGATTGTGCCTAAATTTAAGGTATTTAAAGATAGTTTAAGAGCAGCAAGTGAAATTTTTCATCAATTAAAAAGTTTGTTAATTAAACAAGGTTTAAGTGTTAATGTTGGAGATGAAGGTGGTTTTGCACCAGATTTGAAAAATAATGAAGAGGCATTGAGTTTAATTATAAAAAGTATTAATGAGGCAGGATATATTCCAGGGGTAAATATTTTTATTGCGTTAGATGTAGCTGCAAGTAGTTTATATAATAAAAATAATGATACTTATAAAATTGATAATAATAATTTAAAAAGGGAAGAATTACTTGACTATTATGTGTCTTTAGTTAAAAATTATCCTATAATTAGTATTGAAGATCCTTTTGACGAGGATGATTATGAAGGCTTTAAATTGATTACTGAAGTATTGGGTAAAAAAATTAGTATTGTAGGTGATGATTTATTTGTAACAAATAAAGAATTGTTAAAAAAAGGTATTGAAAATAATTTGTGTAATGCTATTTTGATAAAGTTAAATCAAGTTGGAACTTTTTATGAAACTTTGGAAACTATTGTTCTTGCAAAACAGCATAATTATACAACTATTATTAGTCATAGAAGTGGTGAGACTCTTGATACTTTTATAGCGGATTTAGCTGTTTCATTAAATATTCCTTTTATTAAAACTGGGTCTGTTACTCGTGGAGAAAGGGTTTGTAAGTATAATAGACTTATGGAAATTGAAGAGGAATTAAGTAAGAATGAATAATGTAATTTATATTTATATTAAAGAATATGAAAGTGCTTTTAATGAGTTTAATGATAAATATATTTCAGATAGTTTGTTTAATTATATAACTGGTGAATATGCGAAAAGTAAAAATGTTATTATTAAAATAACTGGTGTTAAAGAAAATAAACAAGAAAAGTTGTATGAAGCAATTAGATATACTTTTAAAGAAAAATATAATAATTATATTAAATTAGATAAATTTGATGACTTGTATAGATTTTTGTTACTTATTTTGGGTATTTTGTTTGTGACTTTGAATCAGATTTTTGAAATTTATTTTTTAAAGGAAATTATGTTGGTCGCTGCTTGGGTTGTAATTTGGGAAACTATTTATGATTTTCTATTTAAAGGCAGTGATAGAAAAATTAAAAGAAAAATGTATAAAAGTTTGATTAATGCTATAGTTGAGTTTGAGTAGTTAAAAAATGTTACAATGATGTTAGAATATAAGTTTGGTTGAGGGTGATTAATTTATGGATATAGATAAAATTAAAAACGAGTTAATTAAACAAAAAAAATCTAAATTTAAAGGTAATATATATCATTATTCACAAGTTAATTTTGCGTATAATTCAAATAAGATTGAAGGTAGTAGGTTAACTAGTGAACAAACTGAAGCAATATTTGATACATCATCATTTATTTCTAAAAGTGAAACATTTATTAAATTAGATGATTTAATTGAATCTAAAAATCATTTTAAATTATTTGATTATATGTTAGATAATGTTGATGAGTTATTAACTAAAGATATGATAATTGAAATGAATAAGATATTAAAAAGAAACACTAGTGATGAAGAAAATCCTAGATATAACGTAGGTGGGTTTAAAGTTATTCCTAATATAATAGGTATAGTTAATGTAATTAATACTACAGCACCAGAAGACGTAGAAAAAGAAATAGAAGAATTAATAAAAGAATATAATTCTAAAACGAATATTACTTTGGATGATATTGTTGATTTTCATTTTAGATTTGAAAGAATTCATCCATTTGGAGATGGAAATGGTCGTATAGGTAGAATAATAATGTTTAAAGAATGTTTAAGAAATAACATTATGCCATTTATTGTATTAGATGATGATAAACCTTATTATATGAGGGGTTTAAAAGAATATGAAAATGATAAAATGTTTTTAATTGATACTATTAGACATGAACAAGATTTGTATGAAAAAATGTGTGAAAAATTATTAGGTTTTGAAATAGAAGAAAATGATTGAATTTAATTAATTTTTAATAAAAGTGTTTCATAAAAAAATAGAGAATAATAATATTATAAGACAAGTTTAGACTTGTTTTTTATTATGGAGG
>CALVQQ010000034.1 GCA_944358255.1 uncultured Bacilli bacterium
ATTTTATTAAGAATTTTATTAAGATGTTATAATAATGTGTAATTCATGATAATTCAACACTTTAACTATATTGAATTTTTGGGGATGGATCTCTTAACAAATGCATGGACATCAATTTCACCAGAATCTTCACTTTCTATATCTGAAAATAAACCGCTAAAATCAAAATTTTCGTTTTGTTCAACAATATCATTTGAATTAGTTGAATCTTGAAGCTCAGAACTACCTTTTAATTCATTTGCTTTTCTAGTTAATTTAACAGCCTCTCCTAATTTTATTACACTTTTATTTGTCAATAATTTACGCGCACGCGCAGCGTTAAATTCCTCAATTAATTTATTTATTATTTTAGTTTCTTCTAGTGTTTTCCTGCTTCAATTAACTTCTGGAATGATAAAATCCTCACAGTAATTTAAAAAAACTTAGCATTTTTTAAACCTTAATTACTTCAGAAAGATCATAATTTGTTGATGAATATAATGAATTATATTTATATATTTTTCTAATGGCCATAAACTTACACTTGATAATTAACCTGATATATTTTCATCTTAATTTAATATGTTTAATAGTTCTTCCCTTGTAACTCCAATTTCTTTTAGATTTTGTAACATGATAAAGATCTGCCCTTTTTCATAAAATCTTTCCCCTCGTGTTTTGGTATTATATATTATTTTTTTTTAAAAGCAATTTTTATTTTTTTATTAAATTTTATACTTTTTTAATAAAAATACAATAATTATTAAAATGTGTTAAAATTATTTTGGGAGTAATAATATGAAAATTGGAATAATTGTTGAATATAATCCATTTCATAATGGACATATTTATCAAATTAATGAAATTAAAAAAATATATAAAGACTGTTCCATTACAGTGGTAATGAGTTCTTCCATTACTATGCGTGGTGAAATTAGTTTGTTAAACAAGTGGCAAAAAACCAATGTTGCTCTTAATAATGGTGTTGACTTAGTTATTGAACTTCCATCAGTTTTTTGTCAAAGTGCTGATACTTTTGCTTTTAATGCTGTGAAATTGTTAAATGAAATTGGTATAGATGTATTAGTTTTTGGTAGTGAATCTGATGATATTATAAAATTGATTGAAATAGCGAAAGTTCAACTTAATAATAAAAAGTTTGATAATTTAGTAAAAACAAATATGGATAAAGGTCTTAATTATCCTACTAGTCTTTCATATGCAATTTATGATTTGACTGGTTTAAAAGTAAATACTCCTAATGATATTTTGGCAGTTTCTTATATTAAAAGTGTTTTAGAGATAAATAATAAAATAATTATTAAATCTATAAAGCGTTCTAATGATTATAATGATTTAGTAAGCGATTCTGATATTGTAAGTGCATCAAATATTAGAAATAAGTATTTAAATAATTTGGATTTTAAAAATTCTGTACCTATTGAAACATATAATTATTTGGAACAAAATAATTTTGATTTTAATTTATTATTTAATTTAATAAAATATAATATTTTGATTAACAAGGATGATCTATCTAAATTTCATTTAGTAGATGAATCTATTTGTAGTCGTTTATACAATTCTGCTTTGACTAGTAGTAATTTAAATGAACTTATTTTAAATGTTAAAACTAAAAGATATACTTATAATAGAATTAGTAGAATTTTGTTATTTATTCTGTTTAATATAACTAAGACAGAAGCTAATAATTTTAAACTAGAATATATTCGTGTTTTGGGTATGAATAAAAAAGGTAAAGAGATATTAAAAAGTGCTAAAAAACTTTCTTCTTTACCTATATTAACGAAATTTAAAAATGGTTATAAATTGCTTGATTATGAACTTAAGATAACAACAATCTATTCTATGATTTTAAATAATACTGAACTTATTAGAGATGAGTATAAAAGTAAAGTTATTATTAAATAGTTTCTTTTGGAGCATAACTTATTGTAACATACTTTATTCTTTCATCTTTTTTTAGTTCTGTTTTTATTTTGTTCTCAATTCTATATGATTCTTTTATTGTCATTTTAGGGCTAACAAATAAATCTATAATTACGTTTTCGTAATGTCCATATTTTAGTATTGTTAGTCTTTTTATACTAATTTTTTTATTTTTTAATATAAGATCTTTTAGTATTTCTTGTCTATTTGTATCTGTGTCTATTTCTCCTATTACACTTTGTATGTTTCTTATAAATAATTGTATACCAATTTTTATTGTTAAAATACCTATAATTACACTTCCAATAATATCATAATTTATTATTTTGTTATTTGGATTTATTAAACTTAATGCAATAAATACTAATGCAAACATGGAACTATATGCATCGTATCTACTTTCTGTTCCATTTGTTATTAATATAGAGTTATTTAGTTTTTTTCCTTTTCGCAATAAGTAGCTACTTAATATAAGTTTTACAAGTATACAAAAAAATAATATTATTAAAGCAATTGCATTTGTGTCATTAGTTGTGTTTTTAAACGAATTTATTACACATGTAATTCCTAATAATACTATAAATATACTCATAAGCATACTAGTTACATACTCGATTTTTCCGTGCCCAAATGGATGCTCTTTGTCAGGTTTCTTCTTAGCCAACTTCGTGCCTATTATTCCAATTATATCTGTACACATGTCAGATAAACAGTGTATTCCATCACTTATTAATGTTTTTGAATTCGTAAAAAAACCACCTATCACTTTTATAATTCCTAGTGATAAGTTAGTTATTAAACTTATAAGAAGTTCTTTGCTTGTCATATTACACCTACTTTGCGTTGTACCAATTATCTCCAAATTCTACTTCTACTTTTAATGGTACATCTAAATTATATGCATTTTCCATAAGTTCAGTTACAATTTCTCTGACTTTTTCTTTTTCTTCTTTTACTACATTGAATACTAATTCATCGTGTATTTGTAATATCATCGTGCTTTTTAGTTTGTTTTCTTTAAAATATTTATATACATCAATCATTGCTTTTTTTATTATATCTGCACTGCTACCTTGTATTGGTGTATTTAATGCCATTCTTTCTCCCATGCTCCTAATCATGTAGTTTGTATTTTTTAATTCGTCTAAATATCTGATTCTGCCAAATATTGTTTTTACGTAGTAGTTCTCATAGGCTTCTTTTTTTATGTTGTCCATGTACTCTTTTACACCTGGATACATCTTTAGATATTTTTCAATGAACTTTTTTGCTTCGTTTGGATTTATTTCTAGGTTTTCTCCTAATCCATATCCACTTATTCCATAGACTATTCCAAAAATTACTGCTTTTGCTGTTCTTCTCATGCTTTTGCTGACTGATTCAATTGGTACTCCGTATATGTCGCTTGCGACTTTTGTGTGGATGTCTTCATGATTTAGAAAAGCATTTTTGAGGTTTTCACATTTTGATATGTGGGCTAAAACTCTAAGTTCTATTTGAGAATAATCACTAGTCATTATTAGTGAATTCTCTTCGGGTAAAAAGGCTTTTCTTATTAATTTTCCTTCTTCTGTTCTTACTGGTATGTTTTGTAAATTTGGCTCGGTTGAACTTAAACGCCCAGTTCTTGCGATTGTTTGTTTAAATATAGTGTGTATCTTTCCATCTTCTAGTATGTAATTGCTAAGTCCTTCTAAATATGTACTATATAGTTTTGTCATCTCTCTATATTCAAGTATTAAGTTTATAATTGGATGTATATTTATTAGTTTTACAAGTACATCATGACTTGTGGAGTAGCCTGTTTTACCTTTTTTCTTATTATAAGGTAAGTTTAATTTTTCAAAAAGTATTTCTCCTAATTGTTTAGGTGAACTTATATTAAATTCTGTTCCTGCATAATTATATATTTTGTCTTTTACTAAATCTATTTTTACAGATATTTCTTCTTTCATTTCGTCTAGTATTTCTTTGCTTACTCTCATACCATTTTCTTCGATGTTTGCTAATACTTCAATTAATGGCATTTCAATTTCATTAAATAGTTTTTCTAATTCAAATTTTTTTAATTCATTTGTTAAATCTTCTACTATTTCATAAATAAATTTGCTTTTTAAAACTATGTCTTTTGTTAAATTGTTTTTTCTAATGTCGTTAACATAATTTATATTGTACCCGTATGTATTTGATACGTAACTTATGTCATCATTTACGTTTTTGTTTAATAGGTAAAGAGCTATCATGGCATCAAATTTAACGTTCGTTAAATCTACATCAAGTTTTTTTAAGGCTACCATGCTTTTCTTAAGGTCATATGTGTACGCTGCATATTTAAAGATGGCTTTGTTCTTTATAATTTCTTCTTTTGTTAAATAATAACTTTTTGTTCCATCATAAATAGATAAACCTATTACCTCTCCTATATGATAGTTATCATTTGTAAGTTCTAAATAAAATGCAAATGGTTTATCAATTTTTTCAACATTATTATATTGAATTTCATCTTTGCTTTCTTTTTCAATAGAAGTTTCAGTCTCTTTAAGTTTTTTTATTAATGAGTTGAATTCTAGTTCTTCATATAGTTTTATTAGGTCTTTTGTATTATAACTGTCTATTTTTAAGTCTTCAAATGTATAAGGGATAGGTACTTCTCTATATATCGTTGCTAGTTCTTTTGAAAAAAATGCGTTGTCTTTGTCTTCAATTAGTTTGTCTTTCGTCTTTCCTTTGACCGTATCAATTTTATCGTATAAATTTTCTAATGATCCATATTCTTTTATTAAATTTATTGCAGTTTTTTCGCCAATTCCTTTTACTCCAGGTATGTTATCGCTTGCATCTCCCATTAGTGCTTTTAAGTCTATCATTTTGATTGGCTCGACTCCATAATATTCTTTAAATGTTTCTTCATTCATTAAAATGTAGTCTTTTTGTTTGAGCAATTTAACATTTACATCGTCACTGATGAGTTGTAGTAAATCTTTATCACTGCTAACGATTGTTGCATCGTAATTTTTATCTTCATCGGCAAGTCGTGCGTATGTTCCGATTATGTCATCTGCTTCATAATAGTCAACTTCTAAATATTTTATTCCCATGTTTTCTAATACCTTTTTTGCATATGGAAATTGAAGTAATAAATCGTCAGGCGTTTTTATTCTTCCGTCTTTGTATTCTTTATATTTTTCGTGACGAAAGTTTTTTCCTTTGTCAAAGGCAACTAACATGTATTCTGGTTTTTCTTCTAAAATTATTTTATTTATCATATTTATAAAACCAAATATTGCATTAGTTGGAAATCCTTTGCTATTTTTCATTAAGTTTCCATTATATGCTGTTGCATAATAGCTTCTGAATAAAAGATTATTTCCGTCTACTAGTATTGCTCGTTTCACATTATCACCTTCTAAAAGTATACCATTTATGTTTCCAAATTAAAAGTGCTTGTTAGCACTTGTTTTTAAAAAAATTGTATGCATCTTTTTTGTCTTCTTTGAAAGTTATTCCTGTCCATTTTGCACTAGTTTTTATTACTTTAACTTTGTATTTAGTTTTTACACTTGATATAAATTCTGTTAATCGTAATTCGCCTTTTAAATATTCTTTATTTTCTATAGCTTCTTCTACGTATTCTTTTATATCTTTTTTTATTGGCTCTTTGAATATATAAAATCCCATACTGACAAGTGTATTTTTATCTAATATATTTTCATCATTATCTTTTATAATATTTTTAGTTTTTACTATGTCCATTGTTTCTTTAATATCAACTAAATATTTTTTGTTTTGAATTATTACTCCACGATTAACCGGGCCATTACTACTTAAAACAATTTTTAATTTGTAAGCAATTATTGCAATATCTTCTTTTTCTTTCTCTAAAAATTTTTTTGCTTTTTTAAATACACTTTTTTCATAATAATCATCGGCATTTATAACAATGAAGTCACTATTGATATAGTCTAGTGCACAATAAAGTGAAAATAAATTGCCTAGTTGACATGAATTACTAGTAAAATTGTTGGTATTGCTAATAATAATCTTAGCTTTTAAAGAATATTTTTCTTTAATTTTATTTTCGATTTTTTCATTAGTTACTATAATTATGTCATTAACTTTACTTTTTTTAGCATTTTCAATATTATAATCAGTTAAAGTCTTATTTTCAAAAATTTCTTCTAATTGTTTTGGTCTGCCATATCTTTTAGATAATCCTGCTGCTAATATAATTAATTGCATTATAAATTTCCTTTTTTTATAAATCTATATAAAATGAATGTTATTACTGATAGCACTATAACTATAACTAGTATTATTATAAAGGCAACATTTATTTTATTATTATTTTGACTTATTAAAAAAGTTATATCTATATTATCTTTATTGTCATCGTTTATTTTCCATTTATATACATTACCACTTCTTTCAATATAATTTCCATTTAAAATTGAATAATTTGTTTTTATATTGATGTCTGTTTCGCCATAATAACAATTAAATTTCCCATAAAAATGTATATATAATTTATTATCTTCATATAAATAATTCATATTTTCAAAACAGGCGTGAGCAAAGTATGAGTTTTCAAAGTCTTCAAAACTGTATTGGTCACTATAAGTTATAACAGAGCTTCCATCTAAAGTATTTATGTTCTTTTCTTGATTGATAGTAGTATCATTATAATATTTTGGTATTTCTAAATTAGTGAAATATTCTAAATTTGTAACATTATTAAACTCAGAATTTGGGGCATTTTTTATATACTCATCATTAATAATGTTAGTTTCTAATTGAGTAGCAATTCCATTTTCATCTATTTCAACATTATATTCAACGTTACACCCCGTTATAATCAAACCAGTTATTAATATTATTATTATTTTTATAATTTTCATAAATCTCCTTATATTATTAATCCCGTAAATTATATTTTAAAATCCAAAATATGTTTTCCATGGATTTGTAACACATCCTCCATTTGAATCTTTTAATTCTACATGTAAGTGTGGAGCGGCAGAATTTCCAGTGTTTCCTGTATATCCAATAATATCTCCTGCTTTTACGTTAGCTGTTGCAACTGTCTGTCTAATTGTACCTCCACTGCAGTCTGAACTACTACAATTATTAAAAGATGAATTACATGATTGTGTAACATTTCCAGTCTTTCTTTGTCCATTTACAACAAAAGCACTTAAGTGACCCATTACCATATTTTCTCCAGATGTGCCAGCTAGTTGAGCTTTATTTCCATATGACCATAAATAACTTGTTCCGTTAACTACACAATACTGTTGTGTAAAAGTTACTGTACCATCAAACGATGCATAAATTGGAGTGCCCTCGCTAACCGCAACATCGTGCAAAATAGATTGATTTGAATTACTATATGTACAATAAGTAGAACTTATAGATCCGTAATAGTTAAATCCGGTTATAGGTGCTACATATTTTCCGTCAGATTCATCATCTCCACTTGTGTCTGACCCAGAACCTGAACCTGAGCC
>CALVQQ010000035.1 GCA_944358255.1 uncultured Bacilli bacterium
CCATGTAAAAACACAGCTACTCCACTTTCTATTGCTCCCCTTATTATATCTTCTTCTGTTACTCTTTCAAAACTAAAATCATAAGGATTTTGTTTCTTAAGTTGTTTCGCCATTACTCTTACAGTTTTAGTTTGCTCTTCTAATGTAGGCTGTGAATAAGATCTATCACAAACTATCTCTTTTGAAAAATAAGTATCCATAAATTGTTTTATATCAGTTTTATCAAAATCGCCATCATAATCATCCATACCAAATTTACTAAACTTATACTGAACACCAGCAAAAATAATTTTTTCAGAAAGAGCAATATCTGCTTTTTCATCTACTAGCCAAGTTATTGGTTTAACAGAAACCCAAAATGGAATGCCTTCTGATATTTTTGTTAAATTATGTAAGTTTTTTCCATCATGATTTAAACCTTTACAAAAACGAATATATTTTTTTCCTTTATATTCGTATTCAATATGCTTTCTAGGACTAAATTCCTCATTAAAACAGCAAGGTGAATCAGTAGTGTAACTTTTACCTGTAACTTTTAAATTTCCATTATTAAACTCTTCTTCTAACTCACCAGAATAATTCTCATTAACAACCATTTGGGGATATTCACCATATTCTACTTCGAGCACTCCATTTTCCCGCCTTACCGGTTCTGAACACATTGATGATATTTCTGAATATGTTATAGCGGGTCGAGCAGCAGCGTGACGACCATCAGAAAAATCCCAAGTTTTATTGCCATCCGTGCAAACAACAACCACATTTCTATTTCCGTAAAGTGATTTTGTCCACCAATTACCAACTTTATCTTTTAATTGTCGTTTTAAAATCTCTTGATTAGATGCAGACATATATGTAGCACTAAAATAATCTAATAACTTTGAAAAATCTGTCATAGTGCATTTTGTACCATATTCTTCAAATATCTTTAGTCTGTTTTTTCCAAATACTTGATCTTCAGTTAAAAATGTGAAACCACTCATAGTCTATCTCCCTTTTAGATTTGTGATATATGTTATCATGTTTTTTGAGTTTTTACAAGTCACTTTAATTATTTAAAATTATATAACAATAGAATTATCACATATAAAAAGGCAACAATTATACATTGCTACCCTACACAAAAATATTCTTACATTAAAACGGACATTCTTAAATTAATTTTTATTATTTTATATTACGTCTAGGCACTTTTCTATAAACGTGCCCACTTTGTTCTTCTGTCGAAATTTCATCATCCATTATAAAATCTTCTTCGCCAACTGTTGAATCACAATCAGGTACTGAATGCATCTTTAGTGTTTGAAAATTTGAGCCCGAAGAAGCATCATCTCGAGATTGTTTTATTTCATCAACAGCTTTTCGTAAAACCTCTTCATCCTCAACAATAAATGGATAAACTGCAAATTTTGCATTTTGCGCTTCTTCGTCCGTCATTGTTTCGTATGAATGATTAATTTTATAATCTTCTTTTCTTAACTTAACTCTACTAAATTGCTTATCAGGATTTGGCACACCAATAATTGCCACATTTCTATCGTCCATCTTACCAATTTTATATGAATAATGTGTTGCCTCATTCAATTTTTTTACTTCATCTAACGTATAACCTAATGATTCTAATTCTTCATGATATAATAATTCTAATTCACTATCTACAATAACTGGATTTTCTCCATAAATTCCCAAAAATGACTTTTCTTGACTCAACTCATCACTCATAAATGCAGTAAACATCAATTTTTGTTTTCTAGTCTTTAATTTTGCAAACTGTTCTTTTTCCAAATCTGTCATTGGTACCATTGCTTCTCTCAATTGTGGATTATTCATCACTGACCTTTTTAATTTATTAGAAATAACAGCAGCTTTTAATAAATTCACTCCTGGAATTAACATAACTATGCAATTCAACATTTTTCCTAAATTGCTACTATTATTTTTCTTTTCCTCATTTTGATTTTTTTTAATCTCATCTATCACTTTTTGATCAATTTTGTACCCATTTTTTGCAATTTCTAATATAAAATCGATTACACCATAAGCACTAATGGCAATAGTTCCTGCAATTGTCGCAATTTCTGCAACTATACCTAAAAATATATACATATATCTCACCCCTCTGTAAACAAATATTGAGATGTATCATATCAAATCTATTTAACTTTGTCAAATAATATATATCAAATTTTATATCATAAAAACTATAAAAACTATTATCTAAAAAGCATATACAAATCTTGTACATGCTTAATATAAATATCTTATCAAAAATTTAAATTAATTTTGATGTTTTAAGAAATATATGCTTCCACTTACAAAACCTACTAATGATATAAGACCTACTAAGAAGAATACTAAAACGTTATCTCCTGTCTGAGGATTATTAATATCAGGTGTTGTATCTTCAACTAACTCAACAAAATATGCATATATTGTAGTATCTTCAGTTATCTCAGTATCGGCTAAAAATTCATTTTTGTATTCAGCATCAGTATACCAACCTTTGAATTCATAACCTTCTACTGTACCAACTTCTAAAGCATCAGCTGTAACAACAAACTTGTCTGGCACGATCATTGAAGCAACACCATCAATTGATGATAGATTAAATACATGGCCAGTAGACCCTACCATATCAGCATCTGTAATCATATCTAAATTTGTCTTTTCATCAATTATAAATATTTGTCCACCAAGTGCATTTCCTTCTGTTCCAAAATTAACTTTAGTACTTTCTCCATTAGCATCATTATTTTCTAATTTAACATTAGTCAATGTAATAATAGAAGTTTCGCTATCTTCATAAAGATCACCAAAAGATATTAAATCAATTCTATTTTCTGTAACGATATTGTTTTTAATAGTACTGTCAGTGATGGTTAAATTTAAATTTTTCTGACTTCCAATAACTACAACACCATAATTATTATCATCAGCTTTAGGAACATAACTAGTACCGTATAATGTAGTATTCTTAACAGTTACTTTATTATTATTTTGTAACACACTTTCATTAGTGCTTATATCTAATGCTGCCCATCCAGAAACTATAGATGATTCAATTTTAATAGTATTTTTTTCACTTTTAACATAAATACCATAAGTAGCATTAACTTTACTATTTGTAACAGTTAATTTAGTACCATTTGCATCAGCATCAACTCTTATACCAGAAACACCAGTTTTATAGTCTTTATCAGCAACATAATCTTTAACATTAAGGTTTACATTGTCAAAATTAACAATAAGTTCTGGCGTAGTAATAGCTACTACATTTTTATAAGTATCATTTACATATTCACCTATAACAGTAACATTTTTCATATCAAAGTTATCAGTAACAGTAATTTGACCAACTATAATAGTATCTTCTTTACTAGTTCCTTCAATAGTTAATGCCTTATCAATAGTTATATTACCAGTATAAGTACCATCTTCTAATACTAAAGTATCTCCTTCCTCCGCTTCCCCTATTTTAGCACTCAAATCGTCAGTGCTAGCAACGTTTACAGTTTTAGCATTTACAGTTCCTAAGAAAAGAAACGCTGTTAAAAAAACTGCAAAAAACAAACTTATCTTTTTCATATCTTCCTCCTACAATAAAGATATCACGATTTCACAAATTTTGCAATTACTAATTTAGTAATATTTACAACCCAGTACGAAACACAAAAAGAGGCACTATTTTAAACATTACATCATATTTCGTACATTTTGCACGTTTTTATATATTTTTTTCGTACATTTTGCACGAAAAAGAATTTTCAAATACACCAACATAGGTAAGAATACGAACACTATTAAAAGAATTACATAAATTATTATTGTAAGAAAAGAAGGGGTGGATTATATGTGTAACAATAATGAATGTTCTTGTAATAGAGATAACTGCAATACATGCAATAGTTGCATAGCTGAAATATTACAAGTAATAAACGTTCTACAATCAAACGCATGTCCTGAAAATTGTTTAAATTCTTGTGACAGACCAGCACTTGGAGGAGGAACAAACTGTATAGTATGTAACACTAGACCAATAATGATATACGGATGTAACGGAACTCCATGGAGTATGCCTACTACGAGAACAAACACAACATGTACTGACGGAACAACAACTGGATGCTCTAATGTATTTAGAGTTGAAAAAGTTGATGACTGCTGCTGTACATTCCGCGTACTAGCGCCTAACACAGATACAACAAGTTTATATCCATATGTAAGTACTGATTCAATATTTACAATAAATATTAACTGCATATGTGGTGTAAGATGTTTAAACGATACTTATGTAGAATGTCTATAAAAAAACAAACTCCTAATTTTTAGGAGTTTTTGTTTACACAAATATTTGAAGTAGAAAAATAAATATGCTATAATTCAAAGTACAAGGAAGTGTGAAAATGAAAAAAACAAATTATATCTTCATAGGAATAATAGTTATACTATTAGCCGTATTATGTTTCTTTATATGGAAATACATAAAACCAACAGACAACAAAGATCAAGATGCAATAAGATTTAGTGAAGAATACACAAAAGTACCAGAAGACAACGTATTTGATTATGTAAGTGCTACAAAAGTAATAGACATACTAAAAAATGGAACAGGTGTTGTATATTTAGGATTTCCTGAATGTGGATGGTGCCAACAATATGTTGTATACTTAAATGAAGTAGCAAAAGAAAATGGAATAGATACCATTTATTACTATAATATCAAAGACGCTAGAACAAATAACACGGAAAGTTACAAGAAAATAACTGAACTACTAAAAAATTACTTACCTACTGACGACGAAGGAAATGAAAGAGTATATGTACCAGATGTAACTTTTGTAAAAGACGGAGTTATAGTTGGACACGACAACGAAACATCAATAGTCACAGATGAGGACGGAACACCAGAGACATACTGGACGAACGAAAAAGTATCAAGTTTAAAATCAAGACTATCAACGTACATGAACTTAGTAAAAGAAACGGTTTGTACAAACTGCAACTAACTGTTTCTTTTTTTTATATAATATTGTATAATTAAATAGGTGATAAAATATGTATTGGCATTACATAATTATATTAATAGTACTAATAATAATTTCATTTATAGTAATAAAAATGAACAAAAAAGACTTTAATATAAAAATAAACAAGTTAATTGAATATCTAGGTGGAAAAGACAACATACTCGACGTAGAATCAAACCTATCGAGGCTAAAAGTCACGGTAAGAGACGTTAATATAGTAAACAAAGACGGAATACAAAAACTAGGGGCTAAAGGGATAGTAGAAATAGACAATCAATTAAAAATAATATACGGGCCAAATGCAAAACAACTAAAAAAATATATAAAAGACTTAAAATAATACAAATTTTTATAAAAAAATACATAATTCGACAAATTTCGACAAGTGAATAAGGTATCATAAAATCGAGGTGAAATTATGTATTTTTTTGATACATTACTATTTAACATAATAACAATAACATATCCATTATTCTTATACTTATTTTACTCAATAAAAAAGAAAAATCTAAATGAAAAAAAAGATAAAACAATATTAGACATATCACTATTAAGCAGTTTCTTCATATGTTTATACTTCAATAACTCAATAAACAAAAACGAACAAATGATACTTCTTACCCTACCAATACTTTTTTCATTTTTATACAAAAGAACGAGCATATCAATTTTCATGAGTATAGTAATAATAGACTTACTATTTACAAAAAATAACTATACCATATTTGGAAGCATAATACTTGTTACCTTATATTATATACTTTACAATATATATTTAAGAAAAACATTTTCAAACAAAAAATTTATAAATATATACTCTATAATAAATGCAGCATTTTATTTATTTTTTAGTATACCCTATTTAAAAAACCGTGAAGAGATAATTACTATAGTATCTACTTCAATTATATATTTCATAATAAACAAAATAATAGCCTGTTTTATAAAAAAAGAAAATGAAATGTTAGACATATACTTAGCTATGAGAGATGTAGAAAAAGAAGATCACATACAAACATCTCTATTTAAAATAACACATGAAATAAAAAATCCTTTAGCAGTTGTAAAAGGATACATTAGTTTATTTGATGTAAACAATTCAGAAAAAAGCAAACGTTACATAGATATAATAAATAACGAAGTAGATAGATCACTTGAACTATTAAACGATTTCAAAGACTTATCAAGAGTAAACGTAATAAAAAAAGAGATGAATATAATTGATTTATTCGATGACATAAAAGAAACTTTGGTGCCTTTATTCAAAGCAAAAAAAATAAAATATGAGATAAAGTGCGAAAGTGACATTACAATAAATGCTGACTATAACAGAATGAAACAAGTTTTAGTAAATCTAATTAAAAACTCTATTGAAGCGTCAAACAAAGAAAAAAGTTTAATTACACTTACAACTTTCTATTCAAACAGTTCACTATACATAATAGTAAAAGACAACGGAGAAGGAATGGACAAAGATACATTAGAAAAAATATTTACTCCATTTTACACTACAAAACATTATGGTACAGGTTTAGGAGTATGCCTTTCAAAAGAAATAATAGAAGCACATAATGGCTCATTAAGTTACACATCTATACTTAATAAAGGCACGATAGCCAAAATTGTGCTTCCAATTTAATACATATAAGGTCCATATGGTGGGTATGGTCTTGGTGGATAAGGTCTTGGTGGAACTGGTCTAGGTCTATATGGATTAAAAACAGCAGTTGCTACCCCACCTGTAAGTGCTCCCAATAAAAAAGGTCCAGCAAAAGGCACAAATCTATCATCACCCGGATACTTTTTATAAGTAGTATTTCTAAAACCATTATAATACATAAAAAACACCTCGCTTACTATAAAATATGCGAAGTGTTTTATTTTGTTATAGACTTTTTAACCTATAAAAATTAAATGATGGCTTATTATTAAATCTGTAATTAA
>CALVQQ010000036.1 GCA_944358255.1 uncultured Bacilli bacterium
TTATGTTAATTGTAAATAAATTTTAATTAATTTATTGTATTATTATTATAACTGTTGTATAATTAATTTACTTTTAAAGGTTTAGTAGTAAATATAAATTTTTTTAGAGAGTTAGTGGTTGGTGTAAACTAATAAAAATTGTATTTATGAATTTCAGCCTAATTGATTAAAAGACGTATAAAAGGCGTTAACTTTAATGAGAAGCATAAATCTTTATGAATTAAGGTGGTACCGCGGTTAATAACCGTCCTTATGAATAAAGATTATTTTTTTGGGAGGAAATATGAAAGATAAGTTAGAACAACTTTTAAATGATGGACTTGAAAAGATTAAAAAATTAAGTAATTTAAATGATTTGGAAGATTTAGAACGAGAATTAATTGGTAAAAAAAGTGAATTAAATGGAATATTTAAAACAATTAAATCATTAAGTGAAGAGGAAAAGAAGGAAATAGGTGCTAGAACTACAGAAATTAGGGAAATTCTTATAAATAAATTTCATGAACAAGAGACAAAAATTATCGAATCTATGAGTGTTTTAGATAGCCCAATTGATGTTACATTGCCTGGTAAAAAAGTTTCGAGTGGTGTTTTACATCCTATAACTCAGATGTGTTATGATTTAAACGATGCTTTCTTATCTTTGGGATTTGAAGTTTTTAGTGAAGATGATATTAGTAGTGAAAAGTTTGTTTTTGATAATTTAAATTTTAGTCCGGATCATCCTGCTAGACAAATGATGGATACATATTGGATAAAGGGAACTGAAAATAAATCTAGTAATGAAAGATTATGTTTAAGGCCACATTTGACTGGAGCATCAGTTAGATATTTGTTAAAAAATGGGGCACCTGCTAGGTTTGTGTATCCTGGAAGAGTTTATAGAAATGAAGATGTTGATTCTGGACATGAGCGTGCATTTTTTCAGTATGAAGCTTTAATAGTTGATAAAGATATATCTTTTGCATCGGGAATGGTTATGATTCAGACAATCTTGGAAAAGGTGTTTGGTAAAAAGGTTAATGTTAGAATGAGGGAAGGTTTTTTCCCATTTGTAGAACCTGGATATGAAATTGATATGGAATGTTTAGTATGCGGTGGCAAAGGATGTAAAGTTTGTAAACATAATGGTTGGGTTGAAGTTATGCCTGGTGGTGTAATTCATCCAAATGTATTAAAGTCTGCTAATTTAGATCCTGAAGAGTGGACAGGTTTTTATATTAACATTGGTTTGGAAAGGCTAGTAATGATGAGATATGGTATAGATGATATTAGACTTTTCCACAGTGCTGATTTAAGGTTTTTAAATCAATTTAAATAGGAGGAACGAAATGAAATTATCTTTAAATTTAATAAAAAAATATGTTGATATACCTAGTAATATAACGGCTAAACAACTTGCGTATGATTTGACACTTAGAACTGTTGAGGTTGAGTCATTAGAATATACGAAGGAGAAATTTCATGATATAGTCGTTGGTAAAATATTGGAAATAAAAAAACATCCTAATGCAGATTTGTTAAAAGTTTGTATAACTGATATTGGTGAGTCAGAGCCTGTTCAAATTGTCTGTGGTGCTGATAATTTATATGAAGGTGAATATGTAGTCGTTTCTAAACCGGGGGCTCTAGTGTATTGGCATGGCGAAGGTGAATTAGTTAAAATTAAGGAAACGAATATGAGGGGTGTTTCGTCTTATGGTATGATATGTGGGGCTACTGAGGTTTATTTGGATAAATTGTTCCCGCCTACAAGTGAAAAAGAAATCGTTGACTTAAAAGATGTTGAGTGCGAGGTTGGTCAAAATATTGCAGATGTTATATATATGGACGATTATATTTTAGAAATAGATAATAAATCTCTTACAAATAGGCCTGATTTATGGTGTTGTTATGGTATTGCTAGAGAATTATCTGCAATATATGATGTTCCACTTAAAGAATTGCCTACATATTCTATCGATAAAGGAATTAAAGAGTATAAAATAAGTATCGACGATAGTAATAAATGTAGAAGATATGTTGGAATTGAGATGAAAAATGTTTATAAAAAGTCATCTCCGTTGTGGATGCAATCAGCATTAATCAATAGTGGTATGAGACCAATAAATGCAATAGTAGATATTACAAATTATGTTATGATTGCTATAGGTCAGCCTTTACATGCGTTTGATGCTACTCATGTCGATGGCGAAGAGATAATTGTTAGAAATGCACATAAAGATGAAAAACTTTTATTAATAGGTAATAACGTTATCGATTTAAATGAGAGTGACTTGGTTATTTCAGATAAAACTGGACCACTTGCTCTTGCAGGAATTCGTGGTGGAAAAAAAGATTCTATTCTTGATACTACAACTAATATATTATTAGAAGTGGCTAACTTTACTGCTTCAACTATTAGAAACTCTCAAAAAAGGTTTAATGAAAAAACTGATGCTTCTATAAGGTATGAAAAGAATCTTGATACATGGAGAGTTGATGATGGAATATCTTTATCTTTACAATTATTTAAAGAAATATTCCCTGAAATTGAAATTGTTTCTTACATGGATAATTATCCAGTTAAGACTGAACGAAATAAGATAGTTGTTGATGAAGAATTTTTAAATGTACGTTTAGGAGATAGTATTCCAGTTGATAAAGTTATTAATATTTTGTCAAGGTTAGGTTACGATGTTAATTATAATAACGGAAAATATGATGTAGTTGTTCCGGTTTGGAGATCAACTGGTGACGTGTCTATTAAAGATGATGTAATGGGAGATATTGCAAGAATATTGAGTTATGATAGTTTTGAACCTAAACCTCTACCTGTTAATTTTACAAAGGCAGTTTTGCAGCAAAAAGTTAGTTTAGAAAGGAAGTTAAGAGAATATCTATCATTTAGGTGTGGCTTTAATGAAATATTTACTTATCCGTGGATTAGTGATAAATATATTTTAGCAGCTAATTTGAAAGATGATATGGTGCAGTTGGCTACGCCTCCAGCTCCTGATTTAGTAAATTTAAGAAGTTCTTTGATTCCAGGATTACTTGAAGCAGTGCATAATAACAGTAGATATTATAATGAATTTAAAATATATGAAATGGCTCAGGTTTTTGAAAAAGGCGAGTATCATGAGACTAATGTAGATGAAACTTTACCTATTCATAAGAAATTTTTATCTGGTGCGATTGTTGGAAAAAATGCAAAAGAATTGTTTTATGAAGTTAAAGGTGTAATTGAGAATATGGCATCTTATTGTCAAATGAAAAATTTAACTTTTAAAATGAATGAAAAGCCTAGTTGGGCAGATATTAATGGCTATTTAAATATAATATTGGATAATAAATTAATTGGTAATATTGGGTTACTTTCTATGGAGACTTTGAAAAAAGCAAAAATAAAATTTGTTAACGTAGCTATTTTTGAGTTAAATGTCGATATGTTAAAGCCTAATTTATCAAGAACTAATGAGTATATTCCATTGCCACAATTACCTTTAGTAGAGAAGGATTTGTCACTTATAATGGATGAAACTGTAACTTGGCAAGAAATATGTAATGCTATTAAAAATAAAGTAAATGATTTAGAATTTATTGAAGAATACAATGGAAGTCAAATACCTGATGGTAAAAAATCAATTATGTTGAGAATAAAATTCGAAAATAAAAATGATACTATGACTAATGAAGAAATCACGACTGAGATGAATAAGATTCTTGATATTTTGAAGAAAAAATGTAATGTTGAATTGCGTGAAATATAAAATTACTTGTGGAAATATTAATTCTACTATAGTATAATTATCTTAGGAGGAATGAAAATGTATTGGATTATTGGTATTATTGTTGTCATTGTATTAATAGTGCTATATATAGTAGCAACATACAATGGATTAGTTGGAATGAGAAATAGGGTAAAAGATCAATGGGCACAGATAGATGTGCAATTAAAAAGGAGATTTGATTTAATACCTAATTTGGTAGAGACTGTAAAAGGATATGCTGATCATGAGCAAGAAACATTAAAAGGTGTAATTGAAGCAAGAAATAAATTTAATGTTGCTAAGACACCTGAAGAAGAGATGCAAGCTAATGATCAATTATCAAATTTTGTTACAAAACTTTTTGCGCTTAGTGAAGCTTATCCAGATTTAAAAGCTAATCAAAACTTTATGAGTTTACAATCAGATTTAAAAGACACAGAAGATAAAATTGCAAGTGCTAGACAATTCTATAATGATACAGTTTTAACACTTAATAATAAAATTGAAATGTTTCCAAGCAATATTGTAGCTTCAATGTTTAAATTTACAAAAGAGCCTTATTTTGAAGCAAATGAAGAATCAAGAGAAGCAGTTAAAGTACAATTTTAAAAGCTTGACTGCTTTTTTTATTGTCAAAAAAAATCTAATATAATATAATTATTTTAGGTGATAATGTGGCAAAGTTTATTAACAAAAAGAGTTGTTATATAGGTAAAAATGTAAGATTTGGTAAAAATGTTATAATTTATCCAACTGTAGTAATAGAAGGTACAACGTTTATAGGAGATAATACGGTAATTTATAATGGATCATATATAATTGATAGTATAATAGGAAAAGATAACAAAATATATTCTTCGCACATTTTTAAAAGTAAAATTGGAGATAATAATGTAATTGGTCCATATGCACATATAAGAGAAAATAATGTAATAAATAATAATGTAAAAATTGGTTCATTTGTAGAAATAAAGAAATCAATAGTTGAAAATAATAGTAAAATACCACATTTATCGTATATTGGAGATGCTGAAATAGGCAGTAATGTTAATATAGGCTGTGGTGTAATAACTGCAAATTATGATGGCGTTAATAAAAATAAAACGATTATAAAAGATAATTCATTTATAGGTTGCAATACAAATTTAATCGCGCCTATAGAAATAGGGAAAAATACGTTTATAGCAGCAGGTTCAACGATAACAAAAAAAGTAAAAGATAATGAATTTGCAATATCTAGAAGTGAACAAGTAAATAAAAGAAATAAGAAAGGAAATGTACAATGAAAAAGATATTTATATTTTTACTAAGTTTATTCATATGTTTACCAATTGCCAATGCAGTAAGTGATGTAAATTATGACGTTAAAGAAATACTTATAGATGCAAATTTAGATAAAGAAGGAAATCTAAACGTTAAAGAAATTATTGTATTAGATGGAAGTTTTAATGGCTATATTAGAGATTTAGTGTATAAAAATTATAACTTAAATAGTTTTGATGGGACAAAAGAATCATTTTATCAAAGTGATATTTATAATGGAAGTAATATTGAATTAATTAAAGTTGGAAAGATAAATTATAATAAAAGTGATGATTTTGACAATTTTAACAACAATATAACAACATTTTATCAAGGATATGGTTATTCAGGTGATAGTGGAGTTTACGAATTAAGTTACTTATCAACAGGACTTTCTATTAAGATGTTTAATGAAACATACAAAAGTACGACAGCGTTTTATATAGAATATGTAATAGAAGATGTTGCAGTTTTACATAACGATGTTGCAGAATTATATTATAACTTTATTGGTGAAGAATTTGATGACGATATTAGTAGTGTGAAAATAAGAGTAAAGTTGCCAGAAAAGACAAGCGGTGACGTAAGGGTATGGGCACATGGACCATTAAATGGTGAAATTGATATATATAAAGAAGACGGATATAACTATGGAGCAATAGCAAGTATTGATGATTTGAGTAGAAATACTGCTGTCGATATAAGAATGGTTTATCCTAAAGACTACCTAAGTACTAATAAAACTAGTAACGTTAATGCATTAGATTATATTTTAGAAGTTGAAACCGAAAGGGCAAATGAAGCTAATAGTAAACGTGCATATTATAAAACAATTACAATAGCAGTAACTGCAATTTTTGTCTTTTATATAATAGGCTTAATAATTTTGACTATTAAAGCTTATAAAAAACATGACAAAGAGTACAAATCTGATTTTAAAAACGAATACAATAGAGAAATAATAGAAGAATATGACGTACCAATAGTTGAATATATTATGGATAAAAACATAACAAGCAATGCATTTAGTGCTCAAGTAATGAATTTAATATATAAGAAAAAGATATCTGTAGAAAAAGATGAGAAGAAAAAGAATAATTATACATTTAAAAGAATTAATGAAGAAAATATAAATCCAAACGAAAGCAAAATTATGAAATTACTATTTGATGAAATTGGTAAAGATAATACGGTCACTACTAAAGAAATAACAGCGTATTCAAAAGTGACAAGTAAAAGTGGAAACAATGAATTTTTAAATAACTTTAATGCTTGGAAAAACAGTGTAATTTCTGATGCAAAAAAAGAACAATTTTATGAAACTAATAATAAAAAAGGATTATATTTCTTATACGGATTTTTAGGATTTTTTGTAGCATATTTAGTAGCATCAGTGTTAGAAAATGGATTTTTTGCTTTCATAACAGTAATTTTAACAGTAATATTTATAATATATATTACAACTATTAAAAAAAGAACAGTAAGAGGAAATGAGCATTATGTTAGATGGAAAGCATTTAAAAAATTCTTGCTAGATTTTGGTAGATTTGATGAAAAAGATTTACCGGAAATAATACTATGGGAAAAATATTTAGTATATGCTACTGTACTTGGAGTTGCAGATAAAGTTAGCAAAGCAATGCAAGTTAAATTAGACCAAATGCCGAGTACTACTTATAGTACTGGAGACTTTATTATTGATTATTATCTATATAGTTCACTATGTAGAGATTTAAATAGAACGATTAGCCATAGTTATAGTGGAGCAGT
>CALVQQ010000037.1 GCA_944358255.1 uncultured Bacilli bacterium
TAATAAAAGTGTTTCATAAAAAAATAGAGAATAATAATATTATAAGACAAGTTTAGACTTGTTTTTTATTATGGAGGAAAATATTATGGAAACTGTTTTAGAAAAATATGAAAACAAAATATTTGAGGATATAAAACATATTGATGAGTTTGGTAATGAATTTTGGTTAGCTAGAGAATTACAAGATGTACTAGAGTATAAAAAATGGCAAAAGTTTATAAATGTTATAGTACATGCTAAAAAAGCGTGTGAACAAAGTAAATATATAATAGATGAGCATTTTACCCAAGTGGGTAAAATGGTCGATATAGGATCTAAAACATCAAGAAGTATATTAGATTATAAGTTATCAAGATATGCGTGTTATCTAATAGTTCAAAATTCTGATCCTAGAAAAGAGGTTGTTGCTTTAGGTCAAACTTATTTTGCTGTTCAAACTAGAAAAATGGAACTTACTGAAAAAGAATACTCTAAGTTAACTGAAGATGAGAAAAGATTTTATCAAAGAAATTTGACTAGAAAAGGTAATTATTCTTTAAATCAAGTTGCTAAAAAATGCGGTGTTAAAAATTTTGATAAATTTCATAATGCTGGATATAAGGGTTTATATAATGGTGAAACAGCCAATGATATTGCAAAAAGAAAGGGTTTAAGATATAGAGAAGATATATTAGATAATATGGGTAGTGAAGAATTAGCAGCAAATCTTTTTCGTATTACTCAAACTGAATCAAAATTAAAAAGAGATAATGTTTATAGTGAGAAGGTTTCATGCGAAACACATAATAAGATCGGAAAAATAGTTAGAAATGCTATTAAAGAAGCAGGAGGTATTATGCCTGAAGATTTGTTGAAACCTGAAAAATCGTTAAAAGAAATTAAAAAAGAAATGTTTATAGATAAATTAAAATAAAAGGAGCTTATATGAAAAATGAAATAGTATTATTTGAAAATCAAAATGTTAAATTAGAAGTAAATATGAAAGATGAAACAGTGTGGCTAAATCAAGAACAGATGGTTAAATTGTTTGAAAGAGATCAATCGGTAATAGCTAGACATATTAGAAATATTTTTAAAGAAGGAGAACTAATTAAAGAAAGCAATATGCAAAAAATGCATATTGCAAATTCGGATAAGCCGGTAGTATTTTATAATTTAGATGTAATCATAAGTGTTGGTTATAGAGTAAAATCTAAAAATGGCATTATTTTTAGAAAATGGGCTAATAAGGTATTAAAAGATTATTTGATTAATGGTTATGCTGTTAATTATAAAAGATTAGAGTACCTTGAAAAAAACTATTAAATTAATTGATATTGCAGGAAGAATTAGTGAAGATTTAAAGGGTAGTGAAGCTAAAGAAATTATTAAAGTTATTAATAATTATTCAAATGCTTTAAATTTACTTGATGATTATGACTATAAAAGAATTGTTAAACCTAGTGGTAGAAAAGATAATAAAAAAATAACTTATGAAAATTGTATGGAAATTATAAGTAAATTAAAATTTAATAGTAATAGTAATCTATTCGCACTCGAAAGAGATAAAGGCTTACAAGAAATTATAGGCACTATATATCAAAGTTTTGATGGATTAGATTTATATGTTTCAATTGAAGAAAAAGCTGCTAATTTTTTATATTTAATTACTAAAAATCATGTATTTATTGATGGTAACAAGAGAATTGCAGCTACTTTATTTATATATTTTTTAGAGTTTTATAGTATTTTGTATAATGAAAGTGTACAAGTTATTGATAATAATACTTTAGTTGCTCTTACGTTATTGATTGCTCAGTCTGATCCTAGGGAAAAAGAAGTCTTAATTGATTTAATAATGAATTTTTTAGTATAAAACTTAAGATAAATATAAAATATTTGTGTTTTTGATAGTTTTATAGTATAATTAGTGTATGAATTGGAGGGGTTTTATGTATATTTTAGTTATAATTATTGGTTTCTTTATGTTTATTGGTTGTATTAGATCAGGATTTGGATATAAAGGCAAGAAAAGAAGATAAAAGAAAAGGAACGTGAAATTATGGAAATTTTATTAATTATTATATCAGTTTTATTAATAGCTATTGTACTTTTACAAAGTAATAAAGCTAGTGAAGCAGGACAAATTATTACTGGTGGTAATACTATACTTATGGGTAATATGAAAGAAAGAGGTAGTGAAAAATTTATAACTAGACTTACTTATACTTTAGGTTTTCTATTTATAATTGTTTCATTAATCTTATCTATATAAAGAAAGCAAATGCTTTCTTTTTTAGGATGTTTATGAAAGATATATTTGGTTATACTTTGGAAGAATTAGAAGTTTTTTTAGTTGAAATGGGATTTAAAAAATATAATGCATCTCAGGTTTTTGATTGGATTTATAAAAAGAATATTTTTGATTTTTCTCTTATGAGTAATATTAGTAAAAGTTTGAAATGTTTTTTAAATGATAATTTTTGTGCTAATTTATTAAAAGTTTCTAAAGTCGTTAGAGATGAAAAAAGTAGTAAATATTTGTTAGAACTTAGCGATGGTAATAAAATTGAATGTGTTCTTTTAAAACATGATTATGGTAATTCTTTGTGTGTTAGTTCTCAAGTTGGTTGTAATATGGGTTGTGCTTTTTGTGAAAGTGGTAGATTGAAGAAAGTTAGAGATTTGTCTTTAGGTGAAATGGTTCTTCAAATTGTTACTGTTCTAGTGGAAGAGTGTATTAGAATTGATAGTGTAGTTGTAATGGGTATTGGTGAACCTTTTGATAATTTTGATGTTTTAAAAAGATTTATTAGTGTTATTACTTGTCCTTATGGATTAGAAATAGGTCAAAGACATATTACTGTATCTACTTGTGGACTTGTTCCTAAGATTAAAGAATTTGCTTCTTTAAATACTCAGGTTAATTTAGCTATTAGTCTTCACGCGGGTAGTGATGAAGTTAGAAATAAACTTATGAATATTAATCGTGTTTATCCAATTAAAGATGTTTTTGATGCATTAGATTTTTATATTTCTAAAACTAATAGAAGGGTAACTATTGAATATATTTTGATAGATGGCATTAATGATAGTGAAAAAGATGCTCTTGATTTAGTTTCTTTGGTTAAAGGTAAACTTATGTATGTTAATTTGATACCTTATAATGAAACTAGTAATTTTACATTTAAAAGAAGTAATGAGTTTAAAATAAATAAGTTTTATGATATACTTAAGAAGAATGGTATAAATGTGATAATAAGAAAGAATATTGCGGGTGGTATTAATGCTGCTTGTGGACAACTTAGAGCAAAGGAGAGTGCATAAAAGTGATATTTCATTATCAAACTGATGCAGGTAAAGTTAGAAGTCACAATGAGGATAGTGTGACTATTGTTAGTAATAAAAGTGGAGAATATTTATTAGTTGTGGCTGATGGTATGGGCGGACATCGCGCGGGTGAAGTTGCTTCTAGTATGGCTGTTACAGAACTTGGTAGTAGGTTTCAAAAGTTAGGCAGTATCGGAAATAAGATAGATGCTGTCAACTGGTTAAAAGGTATAATAGAAGAAATTAATTTGAATATTATTAAGTATGCCAATGAACATGTTGATTCTACTGGACTTGGTACTACTTGTGTCGCTGCTGTTTTGACTAGTGATTATTTGATTTTTGCTAACGTTGGGGACTCAAGTGGTTTTGTTAAGAAAGATGGTAAACTATATAAGGTTACTAAAGATCATACTTTAGTTAATATATTAGTTGAGACTGGTGAACTTAGACCTGAAGAAGCCGAACATCATCCTCAAAAAAATGTTCTTATGAGAGCTCTTGGGGCGAGCGAAAAAGTAGACGTTGATATTTTTGCTGTAGAAGACCCGGTTGATGAGATTTTATTGTGTAGTGACGGACTTACTAATATGTTAACGGTTGAACAGATTGAAAAAGTGTTAAATGAAGATGACTTGTCAATAGAGGAAAAAGTGAATAAATTAATTAATAAAAGTAATATGAGGGGTGGCAATGATAACATTAGTGTAGCTTATTTAATTAAGAAGAGTGGTGATACAATTGATAGTAAAGGGTTCTAAAATTAATGATAGATATCAAATTATTAAGACTTTAGGTGAAGGTGGAATGGCTAATGTTTACTTAGCATATGACACAATTTTGGATAGAAAAGTTGCAGTTAAAGTTTTAAGGGGCGACCTTGCAAATGATGAAAAGTTTGTTAGGCGTTTTCAACGTGAGGCTCTTTCTGCTTCTAGTTTGTCTCATCCTAACATCGTTGAAATGTATGATGTTGGTGAAGATGATGGACAATATTATATTGTTATGGAGTATGTTGAAGGTATAACTTTAAAACAGCTTCTTAAGAAACGTGGTAGTTTGACTATAACTGAAGTTATGGATATTATGAGCCAGTTAACTGATGGTATGGCTCATGCTCATGATAGTTTTATTGTTCATAGGGATATTAAACCTCAAAATATTATGATTTTGGAAAATGGAGTTATTAAGATAACTGATTTTGGTATAGCTATGGCTCTTAATTCTACTCAGCTTACTCAAACTAATAGTGTGATGGGTAGTGTTCATTATTTGCCTCCTGAACAGGCTAATGGTAAGGGTTCAACTATTAAAAGTGATATTTATTCTATGGGAATACTTATGTATGAACTTTTAACAGGTGGTGTTCCTTATAAGGGTGATAATGCTGTTGAAATTGCACTTAAACATCTAAAAGAACCTCTTCCTTCTATTAGAAAGGTTTTGCCTGAATTGCCTCAGTCAGTTGAAAATATTATTTTGAAAAGTACTGCTAAAAATCCTCAAAATAGATATAAAGATGCACGTGCTATGCATGAAGATATTGTAACTGCTTTGACTGATGAACGTGCGAATGAAAAAAGGTATGTTTATCCTTTTCCTGAAAATGATATTGAAAATACTAAGGTGTTAGATAATACAATTAAAGAAGTTAAGGAAAAAGATAAGAAAGAAAAGGAAAATGAAAAGAAGAAGTTGGATTTTGAAATGAGAGAGGAAAATAAGAAACAAAATAAGATTTTAATTATTCTTGCATCTATTTTTGCAGGACTTGTAGTTATTACTGCTTCGGTTGTCGTTCTTTTGCCTAATTTGATGACTAAGGATAATATTGAAATACCTGATAGTGTAATCGGATTAAGTGAAAATGATGCGTATAATGATTTGGTAAAATTAGGTTTTAATGTTGAAGTTAGTGATACGAAGGTTTCTAGTGATGATATTGAGGAAGGACACGTAGTTAGAACTAGTCCTGAAGTTGGTAAAATTGTTAAAGAAGGAAGTACTGTTACTTTGTTCTTGTCTAGTGGTGAAGGTACTTTTGAAATTCCTGCTAGTTATATCGGTAAAAATTATATCGAAGTTAAAACTTTGCTTGAAACTAATGAGGCAAATGTTATAGTGGAAACTATTAAAGTTAGTGAAGATGATGACTATGAAGCAGATACTGTTATAGATATATCTCCTAAGGTTGGGGAAAAAGTTAAAAAAGGTGCGACTGTTACAATTTATATTCCTGAAGTTGAAAAGAAATATCCTGATTTTGTAAAAGAAAATTATACAGTTGATAAAGTTAAGGATTTCTGTGAAGAAAATAATATTAATTTGGTAATTAAGTATGAAGAGACTGATGAATATGTTGAAGGGACGATTCTTTATCAAAGTAGACCAGCTGATTCTGTAGTAGTTGAAGGTATAACATTGAATATTACTGTTTCAACTAAGCCTGAAGTCGTTGAAGAACCTATTATTGATGAGGAAGGAAATTTAGATATTAATCCAGGGGAAGATAATGAAACAACAGAATAGTTTTAAAGAAGGTAAGATTGTTAAAATAAATAAAGATTTGTACACTGTTCTATTTGATGAACGTGTACTTTCTTGTTATGTTAGGGGAAAACTTAAAGAGGATAAATTGACTGTTGGTGATAATGTTTTGGTCGATGTAAATAGTTTAACTATTGAAAAACAGTTGCCTAGAAAAAATACTCTTATTAGGCCTCTTGTGTCTAATATTGATTCACTTTTCATTGTTGTTAGTACTGAAGTTCCTGCTTTTAGTGAGTATTTGCTCGATAAGATGCTTTCTCTTTCTATTTATAATAAAATTGAGCCTATTATTATTGTTACAAAACTTGATAAGATCGATGGTAATACTAAAAGAAAAATATTTAAAACGTTAAAGTATTATAAGAAGTATTTTAAGGTTTATAAGAATAGTCAAATACGTAAAATTGTTAGAGAAATTAAAGGTAAAACTATTGCTTTATGCGGTCAAACTGGTGCTGGAAAAAGTACTTTGTTAAATAAAATTGATAAAAATTTGAAACTTAATACTGATGAAGTTAGTTATTCTTT
>CALVQQ010000038.1 GCA_944358255.1 uncultured Bacilli bacterium
TTTATATGAGAATATTAATTGTTGAAGATGAATTTAATATTGCTGATGCGGTTGCAACAAGGTTAAAAGAAGAAAATTATAATGTTGATATTTCTACTGATGGCGTTGATGGTCTTGATAATGCTTTGACTGACATTTATGATTTGATTATTTTAGACGTGATGCTACCAAATATTGATGGCTTTACTATTTTATCTAAATTAAAAGAAAATAATATTGGGGCCAGTGTTATTATGTTAACAGCTAGAGATAGTTTGGAAGATAAACTAGAAGGGTTTTCTGATGGAGCAGATGATTATATAACAAAGCCTTTTCACTTGGAAGAATTGGTCGCTAGAGTTAATTCTAAATTAAGAAAAAATAGTAACGGATTAGATAGTAATTTATTGGAAGTTTTTGATTTAAGTTTAAATTTGAAAACTGCGGAATTAAGTTGTAAAATAACTAATGATTCTATAATGGTTATGTGTAAAGAATTCCTAATATTAGAATATTTAATGAGAAACTCTAATCAAATTGTTACTAAAGATAATTTATATGATAAAGTTTGGGGAATTAATAATGATTCAATCTCAAATAATTTAGAAGCTTATATTTCTTTTATTAGAAAAAAGTTAAATATAATTGGTTCAAATGCTAATATAAAAGCTATTAGGGGTCTTGGTTATAAATTAGAGGTGAAAAATGAAAAAGTTGAAAAATAAAATATTTTTAGTGTTGTTTTCAATGCTAACTATTTTTGTTTTGATGATTTTAATTATTTATAACGTTATCTTATATATAAATGAATTTAATGGATTAAAAGAAAGTGTGGATACAATCGAATCTATTACTTCTAGACCATTTTATCAAACTGATTTTTATGATAAAGAGTTGATGTTTATGGATTTAGATGTTTATGTTATAAGATTTGATCGTGATATGAATATAACTTCTGTTTATAATTATTCAGATGATGATTTAACTAGTGAAGATATTGTAAATATTACAAAACAATATAATAAAAGTTATTCTCGTTTAGAACAAATCAACCTTTTTTCTGCTAAATATGTGTTGTTAATGAATCCTCGTAATGAACTTATTATTATTAATATGGAAGATATTAATGCTAAGTTAGTATTATCTGCCCAAGTATCTATCCTGATTTTTGTACTAATAGAACTTTTAACTGTATATATAGTAAAAATGTTGACTAATTGGTTGATTAGGCCTGTAGAAGAAGCTTTTTTAAAACAGAAACAATTTATTTTTGATGCTTCTCATGAACTTAAGACACCACTTTCTGTTATTATGACTAGTGCTGAATGTTTGTCTAAAAATCCTAAAGAAACAAAGTGGTTAGATAATATACAGTCTGAAACCGAACGAATGAATAAACTTGTTTTAGATTTATTAAATCTTGCAAAGTATGATAATTCTTATGAAAATAGGGTTTTATCAGTTATCGATTTATCTAAATTGGTTGAAAAAAGTGTTTTGACTTTTGAAAGTTTAATTTATGATAAAGGGCTTAATCTCAAATACCATATTGATCAAGATGTTAATTTTAAGTGTGTGGATAGTGAAATGAAACAGTTAGTTGAAATTTTAGTTGATAATGCTATTAAACATGCTTATGATAAGTCTACTATAACTGTTGATTTGATTAAAAAGAAAGATGAAATTTCATTGGTTGTTAAAAATCGAGGGGATAAAATACCTAAGGAAGAACAATCTAAAATTTTTGAAAGATTTTATAGATCTGATAACTCAAGAAATAGAAATGAAAATAGGTTTGGACTAGGTTTAGCTATTGCTAAAAATATTGTGTTAAGTCATAAAGGTAAAATTAATGTGGAATGTAAAAATGGTAATACATCATTTATTTCAACTTTTAAAGTAAAAAATTAATTTTTTTACTTTTTTTAATCTTTATTTAATCTTCCTAAAATATAATATTTATGTTTTAAAGGAGTGAGTAATAATGAAAAAAAATAATTTGATTGAAGGTTCTGAAGTAATTAAGAAAAATACTGTTAATAATGATAATAAGAAATCTAAAACGACTAATCGTATTTTGATTGCTATTATAATTTTTCTAGTGTTATTTATTTTTGTTGTAACTTATTTGTTGGTTTTTGATTCTAATTTGTTTGAATCTTTAAAGGGTAAAGTTACTAATAAAGATGATATACAACTTAACTATACTGAAGTTGTTGATTCTAATTCTGATGGTATTTATATAACTGATGTGTCTGATATTGTTGAAAATGTAATGCCTTCTATTGTTGCAATTACATCAAAGACTTTAATTAGTACTGGTAATTATGGCCCTTGGTTTGAATGGAATAATCAATCGCAGTATACTGAAGGCGCTGGTAGTGGTATTATTATTAGTAAATCTGATGATAAACTTTATATTTTAACAAATAATCATGTCGTTGAAGGTTCTTCTGAATTAATTGTTCAATTTATTAATGAAAAGTCAGTGGACGCAACTATTGTTGGTACTTCTGAACGTAAAGATTTGGCAGTTATTTCTATTCCATTAAGTGATTTGGATAATGATACTATAGATTCTATAAAGATTGCTACAATTGGCAGTAGTGATGAACTAAAAGTTGGAAATGGTATTATTGCTATAGGAAATGCTTTGGGTTATGGTCAATCTGTTACAACTGGTGTTGTAAGTGCTTTGAATCGTGAGGTTACTATTGATGATTATACTTATAAAATGATTCAAATAGATGCAGCAATTAATGGTGGTAATAGTGGTGGAGCTTTACTAAATTCAAAAGGTGAAGTTGTCGGAATTAATTCTGCTAAATATTCTTCTAGTGTAACTTATTCATCAGCTAGTATTGAAGGAATGGGATTTGCAATTCCTATTAGTGATGTTGAAGATTTGATTGTTGATTTGATGAATGGCGAAGAGGATAGTAATGGTGTTACTATTGGGATAGAAGGATATATGACAAATACTGGTATTAATTATAATTTTCCTTTAGGTTTCTATATCTCTTCTATATTACCAGATGGTAATGCAGCTAATTCTGATTTGGAAATTGGACAAATTATCACTAAAATTGATGGCGAAGAGGTTGAAAGTTTTAGCGATTTAAGTAACGCTTTATATGAAAAAAGTATAGGAGACTCTGCTATTTTAACAGTTAAGTATATCGATGGAAATCATTATTCTGAGAAAGAAGTGGTAATAAAATTTGAGAAGTAAAAAAAAAACGTTTAGTATTTTTCTAAACGTTTTTCTATGTACGTAATTATTTTATAAATTAATATTGATAGAATAATTAAAATAAATATTCCCGCCATGACTAAATCTAAATTAAACACTTGTGAACCATATAATATTAAATAACCTATTCCTGCTTTGCTAGTTAAAAATTCTCCCATTATTATTCCTACTAAACATAATGCCGTGTTAATTTTTAGTGTGTTAACTATAGTTCTTATGTTTTGTGGGAAAACTAATTTTAGAAATATGTCTCTGTTACTAGCATTAAAAGTTTTCATGAGTTTTATTTTGATCGGTGGAGTATTTTTAAAACCATTGTAAATTGATTGTATGCTTACTATTATTGTAATTAATATTCCCATTGTTATTATGCTTTTTTCATTTGCGCCTATCCAAATTATTAATATTGGTCCAAGCGCTACTTTAGGTAAACTATTTAATAAAGTTAAATATGGATCAATGACTTTAGCTAAAAAGTCACTTTTGTACAATATTATTGATATTAATATTGATATAATTAATGTTAATGTAAAAGCAAGTATTGTTTCATACAATGTTACCCAAATGTGATTAAATAAATTATTTGTGTTATATAAGTTTATTATTGTTTTTATTATATTTGATGGCGAACTGGTTATAAATGTGTTAATCATACCATGTTTGGCTAATAATTCCCAAACTGTTATGAATAATATGAAGATTGCTAGCTGCGTAAATAGTATTAGCCTTTTTTTTCTTTTGTGTTTTCTTTGATATTCAGACATTTTTATCTAAATCCTTCCAAAGTGCATCATAGTAATATGCAAATTCTTTAGCTTTTCTGTTTTCAATCGGTGTTGATTTATTGGTGAGGGTTATTGTATATATTTTCTTAACTTTTCCCGGCCTTTTACTTAATACTATTATTCTGTCTGACATGCTTATCGATTCTGCTAAATCGTGTGAAACCATAACTACTGTAGTGTTTTCTTCTTTTATAATCCTGTAAACATCATCACTTACCTGAAGCCTTGTCTGATAATCAAGTGCGCTAAATGGTTCATCCATTAATAAAATGTCTGGCTTTGTAGCTAGTGTTCTAATTAAAGCAACTCTTTGCCTCATTCCTCCAGATAAACTTTTAGGATATTTATCTTTAAAATCTTTTAGACCATACTTATCTAATAAATTAATTGTATAATTCTTTGTTTCTTTATTTAATTTTTTTAATATTTTTAAACCTAGTAATGCATTTTCTTCAACAGTTAGCCACTCAAACAGGGCATCCTCTTGTAACATATAACCTATTTTAATATCTTTATCAAGTATAATTTTTCCGTTATAGTCTTTATCTATTCCATCTAATATGTTTAATATTGTGCTTTTACCACATCCGGATGAACCTATAATTGTTAGAAACTCATTTTTATGTATATCAAAATTAATGTTATTTAGTGCTATTACATTACCATCTGAACTCTCATAAATTTTATTTAAATTTTTAATTTGAACTAGTGTGTCCATTATATTTGTTACTTACAATAGTATTGTAATCCACTTCAACTTCAAGTGCATCATTGTATTTCATTAAATCTATCAAGTTATTGTATGCTTCTTCACTTATGTAAGTGTTTTCCCACCAGGAATCTGCTTCTCTATATCTTTTAACGATTTCTGTTAAGTCTTCTAAACTTGTGTCTGCAAAACTATTTAATATGCTTTTTGCCACTGTTTCGTCGTCGTGTTCCATTACGTATTTTATCCCTTTATCTATTGCTTTTGTAAATTTTTTAATTGTTTCTTCATTATTTTCTAAATAGCTTTTTTTAGTGTGAAATACTGTGTATGGCACTTCTCCACTCATTAAACCCACTGAGGCTAGAACGCATCCGTAGCCTTCTTTTTCTAGTGATAATGCTGTTGGTTCGAATAGATTAACAAAATCTGCTTGTTTTCCTATATATGCTCCGCTTAATGAAGCAAATTCTACTGATGTATCTAATATTACATCTTTGTCTGTTAATCCATTTTTGTACAAGCCATAATTGAACACCATTGCTGGCATTCCCCCTGTTCTACCAACTAAAACACTTTTGCCTTTTAAGTCTTCAATAGTAAATGTGTCTTTTAAGCTGCAGTCGCCAAATAAAAATTGTCCGTCTCTTTTTGTTAATGCTGCGAAAGATATTAAGTAGTCTTTTGCTCCATTATCATATACATAAAGTGTTGCTTCTAATCCACTCAAGCCTATTTGTGCATCTCCTGATAATACTGCGCTTCCTACTTTATCTGCTCCGGAAGTTAGTATTACTTCTATATTTAGTCCTTCTTCTTCAAAATAACCTTCATTAATTGCTACGTACCATGGTGCATAAAACACTGAGTGTGTAACTTCTGCAACTGTTATGTTTGTCATGTTTTTATCTTCGTCGCAACCACTTAACATAAAACTAGCAATTATTAACATTGAAATTATAAAAATTTTTTTCAAATATAATCCCTCTCTTTCATTTGTATTATATGTCTATATTATGATTTGGTTAAATTTGAAAAATGTCTTTATAT
>CALVQQ010000039.1 GCA_944358255.1 uncultured Bacilli bacterium
AACTGGATATGTAAATATTACTATAAATATTAAAGTTATTATTTCTATAATACACTTAGTAATCTCCTTATTTATGCCCATTTTTCCCCCTTTTGTTTTCAAGTGTTATATTTTAGCATCAATTTTTTCTTTTGTAAATAAAAAACGGCTTTTGCCGTTATATGTTATTTAATTTTTGCGTATCTGATAATTTTTTCTTTTTCTTTTTGTTGATTTCTTCTACTTCTATTTTTTCTATTTTTATTTCTTCTTTTTTCTCATTTTCTTCTTGTTTTTCCTTGTCTTTTGATTCTTCTATTTTCTCTTTTTTCTCCACGTCTTCTTTTTCTTTATTATGTTTGTTTTCATAATCTTTTATAATTTTTTTATATAATTTTTTACTTTTATTTTTACTTATCAATACGCATATTAATATTATTAATAATAATACGCTTTCAGCTCCTAGTACTATTATTATAAATTGTAGATTTTTAATTGTTCCATTTAGATAAATGGTTTCTTCATCCGTATACCTAGATATTGTGTTTTCTTTAGTGTCAATTTTATATATGTTTTCTTCTCCTGTTTCTATGTTTAAACCATATATAAGAAAGAAGTCACTATTTTTATCTATTTTGTAACCTGTTAGTTTTTCTCCATTTAGTTCAATTTCGTATTTTTGATAGTTCTCTGGATATTCATTATATTCTTTTGGATAAATTATTATATTATTAAATGTTAGTTCTTTGTATGGGGTGTAGGTGTTATTGGTCTCATCATATATATAGAGATTTATTTCTTCTTCTCCTTCAATTTTTATTCCAACTAATGTTAACTTTGTTATATCACTTATAAACGCGGGTATTTCTTCACCATTTATGTTTATTGTCGTTTCGTTAAATGTATTTGGTTTGGTAAGTGTTGATGCTCTTTTGACTATTGTCCCTGTTTTTCCATCTGTTGTTTCAATTGTTATTGGATTTGGGTCTTCGACTTTGATGTTTATTTTGTATTTTCTTTGACTTCCATTTTCTGCTGTTACTAATAGTTCAAATATGTTGTCTCCTTCGCTTACTTCTTTTTCTCCTGTGCCAGTTAGTGTTGCAGATTTATCGTTTACTTCAGCATTTAATGTTATTTTTTCTATATTACTTGGAACTGAAACTGTGTATTCAAGTGTTTCTGCATTAAATGTAGGAGTTAGTTCATATCCGTCTACTGTAATGGATTTTAAGGTGTTATCTTTTGAATAAGAGGCAATTAAATCATCTTGTGTTATTAATTTAACTGTTTTTGAACCTGCTGTTAAAGTCATTAGGCTTTCATCCCATGCATATGCTCGGTAAGATTTTACTGTTATGTTAGTGCTTCCTGAACTTAATGCTTTAAATGTGTATGTGTAACTTTTTGATTTGGTTGTTCCATCACCATAGTCTACTACATTTGATGTTCCACTTTGTAATTTTACCTTATTTGAGTCATAACTTATTGTGTATTGCCAACTTCCTAAAGCTGCAGAAGATGAGATTTTAACTGTTACTTTAAATGTATTTCCTACTACAACTGTGCTCGCTGAACTTGTAACACTAATTGTTCCACTTGAAGCATTTACTTGTAAAATTCCACCAAATGTTAGCACTATCCCTAATATAAATATACTTATTTTCTTTAACATTTTTTCACTCCTTTTTTATAATTTAATCTCATTTAATAAATGTTTTTGTATTCTTAATAAATCTAATATTGTTACTGAATTGTCAGCATTGGTGTCAGCAGCTTGTAGATAGCTATTTGTTAGTTTGCTTGAATTTAATAAATGTTTTTGTACTTTTAATAAGTCTAGTATAGTTATTTCACCATCTCCGTTAGCGTCTCCTGTTACAACTATTGTGAATGTTTTGCTTTCACCATTTGAACTTGTTATTTGTAATGTTTGTCCTGTGGCAAAATTTGAAGTGTTGGATATTGTTACTCCGTTGGCATTTTTGTATACTATGCTTGCATTTGGATCTGCTTGTCTAATGTTTAGAATTAATGAATTTGCACTTGTTCCTGTGCTTATGTTTTTCATATAGTTATCTGTTACTTTTACGCTCAATTTTGATAAGATATCGTTTATTGTTGTTACAGATTCTACTTTAATTATATGCACTGTATATGTTTTTTGATGTCCACTTTGTGCGGTTACAAGAATCGTTATTGTTGTCTTTTCTTCATTTAATTTAACGTTAGTTTCGTATTTTGCAGTAGATGTACTTGCGTTTGTAACTGCATTTATTATTGCTGTGCCAGTATCTTTTGTTACATAAAAGTTATATTCTAAAACATCTGTATCAAAGTTATCTAAAGCTTTGTTGTTAATCGTTATGCTTTTTAATGAATTGTCTGTATTTGCTATATTTGGTAACCCTGTTGAGTCTGGCATGTTGTTATAAACTGGTATTTCAAATGTATATGCATTTTCTAATAAACTTAATTCTACAATTGTGTCATACATGCTTTCTCCTTCTTGTGTTGGCGCCATTATGTTTGTCATGTATTCATTTGTGTAATATGGTGCTGAAGCGGTATTGAATTTTTGGTAATATAGAGTATTTTGGCCACTGCTTATGTAATTTGTTGCAATGAAGTTTGCTCCTCCTATAATTGCATCTTTTCTTGTTTTCCAAGGTCGCCCAAATCTGTTAGATCCCCCACATTCAGCTCCAGCTGCATATTTCAACCCTTCCATCCAAGATGAATTTGCGCCTATGTTGTAATAGTTGTAGTATCCAGTTAATAGGCATGTTCCGTAGTAACCAGTATACGTTCCTGTTATAGCTCCATAACTTTCATTAGCCCCACCTTCTTTGTATACTCTAGCTGCTAAGTGTAATGGACTAACGTCATGCTTTTCTGCGGCCTCAAGAAAATATCCTATGTATTCGTCACTTGATAAATATGATGATCCAAAAAATGTTTTTAGTACTTCTGCTGTGTGATATTCTGGATCATAAGTTAAATCTTCAAACATGAAGATAAAAACGTCGCTTAAAAAGTTTCTGGGGTCTAAGAAATACGCGTCTACTGCACTATTGGTCATATACCAATTTCCGCCTTCTGTCCCTACTGCCCCGCTTGCAATATAATACTCTAACTCAGTTGTCGTCGTGCTTTCAATTTTGTTGTTGCCTTGTTCTCCGCTTACTACGTCATTCCAATTTAAACCTTTGTTTACGGCTACAAAATTCCAAGTTGGATGGTCTCTGTGCATTCTCATTAAATATGGTATGTATGTTGCTGGAAATCCATTTTTTGATAATGTTTCAGCATATGCTTTTTCTTCTTCAGTGTATTCGCTACTGTTTAATGTTAATTCTTCGTATGTACTTATGTATGAACCGCATACATAGCCTTTCTTCCCATCGTGATAAGATACGTATAACCAGTTGCTAGAACAACCCCTTGCTTGTGGATGTGTTGAAATTATATTTACTGGTGTTCCTGTTATTAGTTTATCTAGTCTGGTTGAATTTCCGTTTGGTAAACTTCTTACACTTATGTAACTTGATGTGTTTACTTTGGCAAAATATCCACCGGTTACCGTTCCACTTTCGTCTTCTATTATACTTATATAAGTACTGCATACATATCCTTCTTTGTTGTTATATTCTGCTTTGTACCATCCATCTGAACATCCCGTTCCAGTGTATTTATTAACGTCTAAAATTGTTACTTGTGTATTGTATATTATTTTCGTTATTACGTTATCACCTGTATTAGGCGCACTTCTAAAATTAATCCCTATACTATCATTTACTATTCCTATTTTACTTGCAAAAATTTTGGGAATAAAAAGAAAAAGTGACAAAACAAAAAATATTAATAATATTGTCTTTTTCATTTTATCACCACCTTATCATGTTAATTATACCAAAACATAAAAAATATGTCATTATTTAGACATATTTTTAGTTCTTACTAATGTAAATTAAATTATTCTTCTTCTTTTTCTTTTCCCTGTTTTTTTATTCTATTAATTTTATTTTTTACTGCTACTAATTTTGTAATTTTAACTATGTCATAAGATATTACTGCTAAGGCTGGTATTAGTATTGCTATGAACCATCCTCCTTGACTTGCTAAAAAGAATTGTACTCTTCCTAATGCAGGTATTTTAAGTATTACTTTTCCTACTATGTTTTGTTCATAAACATAATCGTTATCAACAACGGCATTTGCGTCACCTTTTGTTCTATAACTAATACCTTCTTCTGTATTAAACTTTTCTACTATTCTATGAGTAATAGGTTTTCCATCAAAGTATTCGTTGTTTGAATAAAATGATATGACATCCCCAACTTGTAGTGCTGCTGTGTCTGTAGTTTTAACTACTACTACATCATATACATTTATATTTGGGGTCATACTTGGACTTATAATGGTATATAAGCTTATTGGAGGTGTTTGCCCTTTGCTTTGAGCTATTTTACCACTTACAAATATTCCTATTAAGGTTATGCCAATTATGACAAGTATAACTAATACTAAAGTTGATAACCATTTTAAAAAACTATTAATGACTTGTAAAAATTTATTTTGTTTTATTGCCATTTTATTCACCTTCATAACTATATTTATTTCCTAATACTACTATTTTACCAGAAAAAATTTTCCCTTGATTATCATTTTGGTCAGTACCAGTTTCTTTAAATTTCACTTTTACTGTACATGTCTGTGTGTCTCCTGAATTAATTACGCCATCGCCTATTTTAGATGAAATTGTTGGCATGTTTAATTCATTTGTTATGTTTACAACTTTGTTATACTTGCTTTCAGACACTTCTTTTCCGTCTCTTGTTGCAATACATTCAACAGTATACACTAAATCATCATTTTTTATTTCATTTTTTTCTATTTCCCAATTTATGGAATAACTGCCTGCAATATTTTCTCCGTTAGTTACATTTTTTATTTCAAAAACTAACTCATCTTCCCAGCCTGGAAGTGCATCTTCTTTTACTATATCTTTTTTAGAGTTGTATGCAAGAATTAGATTTGCTGTTTCAAGTTTTATTTCTTTAGAATCCTCATTTCCACGTATTGTGTATGTATAAAATGCGAATGTTGCGCCTATTGTCATTATTATAAACGTAAATATTGATAAGGCAATTAAAACATAAATTTTTTTATTTTTTATTTTTCCTTCTTCCATGTCTATTCTCCTACTTTATATATTA
>CALVQQ010000040.1 GCA_944358255.1 uncultured Bacilli bacterium
TCGAAATGGTAACACATAGTGAAAATGTTAAAAAAAGATATGAAATTGGTAATATTGGTAATAATTATAAAGCAGTTAATCAATATGATTTAAACAACAACTATATTGCAACATATAAATCATCTTACGATGCGGAAAAAGTAACAGGAATAGGAAGAACGTGTATTGGTGGATGTTGCAGAAAAGAACATCATACTGCAGGAGGGTATATTTGGAAATTTGCAGAAGAAGATAAACCTATAATAGAAAAATTATATATAGGCAAAAACGATATTACTTATGATGATGGAGCAATAGATGATGATGAATTAGTTGATAATTTTATTGATGTAAAAGATAAATTAAATGAAGTAATAGATTATTTAAATAGAAAGGAAGATAAAAATAACTAATTTTTGTCTTTTTTTATTTTATGATAAAATATATATGAGGTGTATTATATGAACGTACAAAAAATGATAAAAATGATACTATATAAAATATCTCAAGAACACGAAGTGTTACTTACAACAATAGAAAAATACAATGACGAAAGTGAATACAAATATCAAAGAACAATAATTTTAAAAATAGATGAAGAAAAAGAATATTTCAATAATTACTATGAATTATTAGATTTTCTTACTGGATATATAGGAGAGTGATAATCATTGGCTAGAACTAAACTTACAGATAAGCAAAAGAAAAAGATTATTGCTGACTATATGGAAAATAGCAATTATAGTGAAACTGCTAGAATAAATGGGAATATTTCACCAAATACAGTTAAAACTATTGTTAATAAAGACAAAAAGACTGCAAAAATATGCAAACAAAAAAAAGAAGAAAATACTAAAGACATACTAGAATATATGGACTCAATAGTAAAAGACCAAAAGGAAGTTATAGATTTATCGCTTCAAGTTTTAAAAGATAAACTTAAAAGCCCAGACTTATTTACAAATGTAAGAGATGTTGCTACTGTTTATGGTGTTATATTTGATAAAGCATTAAAATATAAAGAAACGAAGTTAAGAGAAGAAGAAATGAAATATAAAAATACTACTACTCAAGAAACACTTGATAAGTTAGATGATTTATTGGAGGCTCAAAAAAATGCCTATATGGACTAAAAAGCAAAAAGAATATGGTTTAAATGCTAATCACAGATGGAATGTTAAATTGGGGGCTGTTCGTAGTGGTAAGACATTCCAAGACAAAGAAGACATAATACCTAGAAGAATACGAGAACGTGCTGGCAAAGATGGACTAGTATTTATAATTGGTGTTACCGAAGCAACTGTTGAACGTAACGTTTTAAGACCTATGCGTGATAAATTTGGTGGCAATCTAGTAGGCACAATAAACAAAAACAAAGTATGGTTATTTGGTGAAGAGTGCTATTGTCTAGGTGCTGAAAAGATAAATCAAGTTGCTAAAATACAAGGTGCTAGTATTAAGTATTTATACGGTGATGAAGCCGTAAAATGGAATAAAGAAGTATTTGATATGATTAAATCAAGACTTGACCAACCATATTCGTTGGCTGACTTGACTGGCAATCCTGAACATAAAAAACATTGGTTTAAAGAATTTATCGAAAGTAATGCTGATATATATTTACAGCACTATACAATTGATGATAACGATTTCCTAAGCACAGAATTTAAAGAAAATTTAAAAAAAGAATACGAAGGCACGATATTGTATAATAGATACATTTTGGGACAATGGTGTAATGCTGAAGGAATAATATACGTTCAATTTGCTAATAATACAGATTTATTCATGAAAGATGAGGCAGTAAATGAAAATGGTAATAAAATAAATTTTATGATTATATCCATAGGAGTTGACTATGGAGCTACTAAAGGAGAAACAGAGCTTAAGGCAACTGGAATAACACCTTTATTTAAAGAAGCTTGGACCATAGATGAAGAAAAAATAACGGGCTTATATGCTCCAGAAGATTTTTATAAAGCATTCATAAATTTTTATAAAAGAGTTGTTTCTAATTATGGAAAAGTAACGCATGCATTTGCTGATTATGGTGCATTAGGTCAAGTATTAACGTTTGGTTTAAATAGATGGTTACAACAAGAAAGAATACCTTTACAAGTTCAAGATTGTATAAAAGGTAGAATAATTGATAGAATTTATTTAGATACAATGTTATTTGCTCAAAAAAGAAGATTTATATTAAAAAAATGTAAATATATGAAAGAAGCTTACGAACAAGCTTTATGGGACGATAAAAAAGAAGATGAAAGGTTAGACGATGGAACTACACCAGTAGATGATTTAGATGCTAGCGAATATAGTATGTTTCCATTTTATGATAAATTTATGTCGAACATAGGAGGTTATTGATGAAATTAGTAGAATTTTTAAAAAAAGAATACAATTATAATCCAAATATCAAAGATGATATAAAAGGTTATATTGAACAGTGGGAGAGTTGGTATATAGGAAATGTGAAAAATTTCCACAATTATTTTATTTATAATGGAAGACAAAAAGTTAACCAAAAAAGATATACAATGAATATGCCTAAAGAAATAAGTGAAGATTGGGCAGACATTTTGTGGAGTGAGAAATGTAAAATATCAATGAAAAACAATGAATCACAACAAGAATTTGATAATTTGGCTGATGATTTGGGATTAGACGAAGTAATAAGTCAAGCAATTGAAAAAAGCGGAGCCTTAGGTACGTGTGCAGTTGTTACAAACGTTTATGATTTACTTAGCAATGAAGATACTATGACCATAGACGTATCGCAAGCTAAAACAAGAACCGATATAGTTGATGTAGATTTGATATTTCCATTATCTTGGAACAATAAAACAATAACAGAATGTGCATTTGGAAGTGTTGAGTATAATGATGGTAATAAGTATATAATATTATCGGTTCACAAATTAAATGATAAAGGAAATTATGTTATTTACAACCATTTGTTCAAAGAAACCAATAGTAATTTAACGGAGATAAAGAATGATGACGGAACCATTAACGAATTTGATACTTTATCCAATAAAAAGTGGTTTGCTATATTCAAACCTAATTTAACAAATAATTTGTTCAAGAATAATCCATTTGGAATTCCTCATTATGCTAATTCTATTGATAAGCTTAAAGCAGTAGATATAGCATTTGACGGATTACCTAACGAGGTCAAAGATGGAAGAAAAAGGACATTTGTTAGAGCTGATATGCTTAATTATGATGACGGAACTCAAAAAATGGTATTTGATCCTAACGATACAAGTATATACGTACTTCCAAAAGGTGCAACTAAAGACGATTTAATTCAAAGTGAAAGTGATGATTTAAGAACCGATAAACTAATAGGAACTTTAAATACTTGCTTAAATATCTTAGGTAATAGTGTTGGTTTTGGAGAAAATCATTATCATTTTGACGGAACTAATTTATCTACAGCAACAGCAGTAATTAGTAGCAATTCTAAAATGTTTAGAAGAAAGAAAAAATTGGAAATTGGATACGAAAGTGCCATATTTGATTTAGTCCAAGCTATTTGTTACGCATCTAGTACATTTGGAACAAATAATATTAACACAGATGGAATGGTAATATTATTTGATGATAGCATTGTAGAAGATAAGCAAGCAGAAAGTACAAGAGCATTAGGAGAGGTTAGTGCAGGTGTATTGAGTAAAGTTGAGTATCGTATGAAGATTTTTGGAGAAACAAAAGAAATAGCCAAACAGAAAATAGAAGAAATAAGAAAAAGTAATCCAACGATGAGGGAATTGTTAGGCACAGATGATGAATAATGAAAAATTAGAATTAGCAATTGAAAGATTTTATTCAAGATTTGAAGCGTTAAATAGTGAAATTTTACAAGAATTTGGTAAAACTATATCAAAATTTGAGGGTTTAACACTCACCGAAGCCCATATATTAGCCCAACAAATGAAAAACGGTCGTGAAATTGATAAAATAATGGAAAATTTAGAAAAGGCAAGTCAGTTATCAAGGAAAGATTTAGAAGAATTGCTAGAAATAGTAGCCGAAGAAAACATTGAATTTGCTAATGTGTATTATGAATCTAAAAGAATGGATAAAGTTTCATACAAAGATAGTAAGCAATTCCAAAATATAGTTAAATCGGTCGAAAAGACGACACAAGAAGTATTTACTAACCTTTCAAGTACAACTGCCATCAAATTACTAAAAGACAACGGAGAAAGCTATTTAAAGGGCATTAGAGAGGCATACGAAGATGTAATAGATAGATGTGTTCTTGCAGTAGCAACAGGGCAAATAAACTACCAAAAAGCAATGTATGACACTATTAAGCAGTTAGCAAATAGTGGAGTTAAAAAAGTCTACTATGAAAATGAAGGCAAAAAGCCTTATGCTAGAAGATTAGATTCTAGTGTAAGACAAAATATTCTTGAAGGAGTTAGACAAGTTAATATTGGAGTCCAAGAACAAGTTGGAAAGAGTTCGGTGCTGATGGCGTAGAAGTGAGCCACCATGTTAATTGTGCACCAGACCACATACACATAGATGGGCAACAATTTAGTAAAAAGAAATTTGAAAAAATAAACAACAATTTGACAAGACCAGTAGCAAGTATGAATTGTCGACACTTTGTATTCAGCATAGTATTAGGCGTTAGTAGCCCATTATATACTAAAAAGCAACTAGAAGAAGATAGAAAGAATAACGAAAAAGGTTTTGAATACGAAGGAAAACATTATACTTTAT
>CALVQQ010000041.1 GCA_944358255.1 uncultured Bacilli bacterium
CTGTTACTCTTTCAAAACTAAAATCATAAGGGTTTTGCTTCTTAGTTTCTTTTTTTTTCTATAGTTTTAGTTTGCTCTTCTAATGTAGGCTGTGAATAAGCTCTATCACAAACTATATCTTTTGAAAAATAAGTATCCATAAATTGCTTTATATCAGTTCTATCAAAATCACCACTATATAAACCATTGTTAAACTGAACACCAGAAAAAATAATTTTTTTAGAAAGTGCAATATCTGTTTTTTTATCCACTAACCAAGTTATTGGTTCAACAGAAACCCAAAATACATTTTCATTATGAATTTTTCTACCATTAGACAAAGTCATGCCATTACAATTTGCATCTCCAACAAAACGAATATATTTTTTTCCTTTATATTCATACTCTGTATGTTCTCTGGCTATAAATCTAACATCAATACTACGCCAATCCACTGAATCAGTAGTATATGTTTTCTCAGTAGTTTTTAAACTTCCATTATTATATGCTCTTTCTAATTCAACAGAATAACCTTCATCAACAACCATTTGGGGATATTCACCATATTCTACTTCAAGTATTCCATATTCATCCCTTACCGGGTCTGAACACATTGATGATATTTCTGAATATGGTATAACTGGACGAAAACCCCCGTAACGCTCTAAAACTAAGTCCCAATTTTCATTTCCATATTGGTCAACAGCGTGCGCGGAATAATCACATCTGAAAGAAGATTTTGTCCACCACCAACTGGTTCTATCTTTTAATGTTCTTCCTTCACTAGTATAATTATCTGCTGATACAATACCACCTAATAAAATAGAAAAGTCTGTTATTGCACATTTTACCCCATATTTTTTTAGGATCTCTAATTGATCTGTTCCAAACACCTGATCTGCAGTTAAAAATGTGAAATCACCCATAGTTTATCCCCCCCTTTTTAAATTGTGGTATATATTAGCATATTTTTTATAAATATTCAACACTTTTAAATATATGATAGAGTAAAATAAAAAAGCCAATTTACTTGACTTTTATTTTTTATTTTATTTTAATATGATTGTTTTATTGATTAGTTACAAGTTATTGCACCTGTACTACTTTCTGATACATCTGTATCATTAAATTTAATATCAGCTACTTTTATATAATCACCACCAGAGACTGCAGGACTAGTGTATAAATAGTTGTCATCCATTACCATGATACTTGTTATTTTTCCATCTGTAAATGTTATTTTATATAATACATCGTCATTAGTAACCCCTAAATCGTTTTGCTCATCAGCATCATCGTGACAATATACAGCTGAACTACCAACAGAATCTGGTAGTAGTTGATCAGAAACATATTTATTTTCTGCTGCTCTATAAAGTGACTGAACTTGAGTTATAAATGCACTTTCTCTAGAATCATTATATAAATCTAATACTTGAGGTAAAGCCATAATTAGTAATATTGATAATATTGCAATAACTGCAATCAATTCTATTAATGTAAAACCTTTCTTATTATTTTTTTTCATATAAATATTCCATCCTTTCTTATTTTCTATCTATATAAATTATATCACTATTTTTTTTATATAGTCAATACTAATTATAGATGTAATGCTACTTTACACTATTTATTGTAATTAATAGTTTTTTCAACAATCTTTTTTATATCTCTCTCGTTGAAAGGCTTTGTTAATAAGTCTACTATACCATATTGAAATGCTTTTTCAATTGTCTCTTTATCATCTGCTCCTGTAATAATAGATACTGGTATTTTAACAAATAATTGGTTTTTAATAAAATAATCTAATAACTCAAATCCATTTACGTTTGGCATATTTAAATCAATTAGTGCTGCTTTAATTTTTGTGTTTTCTTTATTTTCTTCTAAAATCTTTATTGCTTCTGAACCATCACTTGCTGTATAGACTTCATAATCATTATTAAACACCTTTTTTATGAATTTACTTATCATATCTGAATCGTCCACAACGAGTATTGCCTTATCTTTAATAATAAAATCAGGTTTTGCTACTTTTTCTTTTTCATTACCAAGATAATCGTTAACTAAATCAATTATTCTATGTGTTTCTTCTATTAATTCGTCGTAATGGTCATATATAAACATTATGTCATTTGCTTTGCTTTTCATCTCTTGTTGGTAAGCTAATTCTTGTAAAGTTTCAAAACCTAAGTATCTAGCATCACTTTTTAATGAATGCACATATATTGCATAATTAACCATATCAGCGTTTTCTTTACAATGCTCTAAATTTTTTAGTTTTTCATCTACTCCTTCTAAAAAATCAATCAATGTTGCATCATACATTTCCATGTCACCAAACAATTCCAGGCTTTTATCAACATTAACTCCATTTTCTTTTAATTTGTTTACATTTCTCATATTACACTCACCTTTCAACCTAAATACTTTTTTAATATTTTTAACATTTCTTTTCTATCAATTGGTTTTGCTAAGTATCCGTCAAAACCTAAATTAATGTATTCTTCTTTCATGCCAGTCAAAGCGTTTGCTGTTAGCATTATGACCGGAGTATTAAAATCTGGGTCTGATTTTAAAATTTTTATAACTTCTTTTCCACTCATCTTTGGCATCATATCATCTAGTAAAATTAAGTCATATTTGTTTCCTGTTTTAATCTTGTCTATGCACGCTTGCCCACTCATAACATCTTCTATATCTAAATTATAGTTTTTTAATAGCCTTTTTGCAACTTTTATGTTTAGTTCGTTATCGTCTACTAATAGTATTTTTTTGTTTGCAAAATTTACGTTTATGTCTACCACTGTATTCATTTCTTTGTTTTTTAATTCAGTTGTATCTTTTACTATTAATTGATCTATGTAAGCAATGAATTTGCTTCCTTCACCATATGTACTTTGAACTACTATTTTTCCATGCATTAAATCTAATAGTTTTTTAGTAATTGCAAGTCCAAGACCAGTTCCTTCTATAGTTATTTCGTCTTCTACTCCCAATCTTTCAAATTTTCCAAATAACTTGTCTATTTTATCTTCTTTTATTCCTATTCCAGTGTCTTCTACACTGAATATTAGCCTTATTACATCTCCTTTTACTATGCTGTTTATTGTAAATGTTATCTTTCCTTCTAGTGTGTACTTGGCAGCATTTGTAAGTAAATTAAGTATTACTTGTTTTACTCTTCCGCAGTCACCATATAAATATTCTGGAATTGATTCGTCTTTTTTTACTATAAAGTCTATTGCTTTATCTCCAATTCTTGATTTAGTTAAAGCAACTAATTCATCTATCATTTTGTTAAAGTTGTATGGAGTATTTATTATCTCTAGTTTGTCTGCTTCTATTTTAGAAATATCTAGTATTCCATTTACTATCTCTAATAAATTTTCACTAGCCATTAATATGTCTTTAACTTCTTCTTTTATTTCACTTGGAACATTTTCTCTGGATAATGTTTCACTAAAACCTACAATGGCGTTTAATGGCGTTCTTATTTCGTGTGACATGTTAGATAAAAAATCCGTTTTTGCACTGTTGGCTTTTTCTGCCCGATCTTTTGCTAAATTTAATTCTTTAATTAATTTTACATCAGGATTTTCTATAGTAAAGTACATTATTACACATATAAATGTTTCAAGTGCAGTTAAAACTAAAATACCTGGATATAATTTTTGTATTATAACACATATAATACTTAAAATCATAAATACAAAAAACGGCCAATACTTTTTATCTTTAAAGTTTTTTCTATCTTTAATTAAACAATAAATCCAAAATCCAAATATTACTATGGTTGATATATAAGTTACGTTTGCACTTGGACCGTATGAATATATAACATTATTGTCATTGTGGTAATAAAGAGGTAAAGCATATATTAAAAGCACAGATATCATATAAAATAATAATGCTATTTGTATTTCAAAAACATAACTTTTCTTATTTTTATTTACATTTCTAGATGAGATATAATAAATATATGCTGTTAAAAATACATGAAAGCTAAACATTAATACAATTAATGTCTTTGAAACTATCATGTTTATAAATGGAATAATTTCATAATATTTAATTGTGAAGAAACATATTATTGCAGTTATAACAGTAAATAAATTAGTTAATATTATGTATTTGTATATCTTTGTTTCAGTTGAATTTATTCTTTCTTTTATAAAAAAAGCGATGCAAATAGTGACTATATAAAATAAACTACATATAGTAAAGTAATTATTAGTCATCTACCTCACCTCTTATTATAATTAAAGTATATCATAAATAATTTAAAAATCAATAATTGTGTTTTTTAACATATAAAAAGCA
>CALVQQ010000042.1 GCA_944358255.1 uncultured Bacilli bacterium
CCAACCGGACCAACAGGGCCAACAGGAGCAACTGGACCAACCGGAGCAACTGGACCAACCGGACCAACAGGAGAAACAGGGGCCACTGGACCAACTGGGCCAGCAGGACCAGGGGAAACTTTAGACAGCTATGCCATGGTACATGACCTATCAAATTCAACTGTTCAATCGCAAACACCAGTTTTATTTCAAAATACAAATATTGCTAATAAAATAAGTTATAATCCGCTCAATGGGGAATTTACCATTCCAGAAGAAGGAATATATTTGATACATTGGTGGATAAACGCAAGAAATAAAAACAAAGGCAATGATGATTGTATACCAAAATCACTAGGAATAGAATTACACCAAGTATTACCCGAAGATGTTTTAATAGCTCATTCATCAACACACAATAAAGTTACATGCTGTGACACAGGTACTATAAATGGAAATGCTATATTTAAAGCAACTTCCGGCTCAACTTTTAGGTTTATTAACACATCAGATACAGATATAGATTTAGTACCTAATGATTTATATTCAGCAGCTGTTTCCATTAATAGAATAAATTAACGAAATACCTCTAATTGAGGTATTTTCTAATTAGTTGGTTGACAAACATATTTTCGTAATTTATAATTTAGATATGAATGATTTAGAAAATTTAAAAGGTTTAGGAAAAAAAACAATAACTGAATTAAAAAATTTAGAAATTTACAGCATTAACGATTTAATAGAACACTATCCATATAAATATAATCTATTAAAACTTAATAACATAGATGAAATAGAAGATGGCGAAAATATTATTATTGAAGGAATTGTAGCAAGTCCTCCTTTATTACGTAGAATTAATCCCAGACTAAATATATTATTGTTCAAGGTCAATACAAATAGAAAATTAATAAACATTATTATATATAACCGAGCATATATCAAAAAAAATTTATTGTTAGGGAAAGAAATAACAATTTTTGGAAAATGGGATGAAAAAAGAAATACAATAACTGCAACCAATATCTTATTTAGCAAAATTATTAATAATACATATGAAAGCATATACCACTTAACAAATGGAATAAGCAATAAAACGATGACAAAAATCATTAACAATGCCTTATTATTAAAACCTGCTTTTGACGACTATGTACCTGAATATTTAAATGAAAAATACAATTTTATATCAAAAGATGCAGCAATAAGAAAAATACACAATCCTAAAAATGAGAAAGATATAAAACAAGCAAAATTAAAACTAATATATGAAGAACTATTTAAACTAATGTTTAAAATGAATTATTTAAAATTAAAAATTAAAACAAATAACAATAAACCAAAAAAAATCGTTCAAAAAAGTTTAATAGATGATTTTATAAGAACTTTGCCATTTGAACTTACTAAAGACCAATTAAATGCAGTTAAAGAAATATATGAAGATTTATCAAGTAATCATAGAATGAATAGATTACTACAAGGAGATGTAGGAAGTGGTAAAACAATAGTAGGGATAATTGCCGCATACATAACATATTTAAGCGGCGGGCAATCAGCATTAATGGCACCCACTGAAATTTTAGCAAACCAACATTTTCAAAACGTCAAAAATGTACTTATTGAAACCAACATGAGAATTGAACTATTAACAGGAAACACCAAAAAGAAAGAAAGAGATATAATAATAGACAAACTGGAGAAAGGACAAATAGATTTAGTTATTGGCACACACGCATTACTAAATGAAAAACTCAAATTTAAAAACTTAAGTTTAGTAATTACAGATGAACAACATAGATTTGGAGTAAATCAAAGAACATTATTAAACAAAAAAGGTGAGAGCACAGATATTCTTTACATGTCTGCTACACCTATACCTAGAACATATGCACTAACACTATATGGCGATATGGACATAACAAATATAAAGACAAAACCAAAAGGAAGAAAAGAAATAAAAACAATAATAAAAGAAGAAAAAGAAATTAAAGATGTTTTATACCTAATGCTTGAAGAAATAAAAAAAGGAAGACAAATATATGTAGTATCACCACTAATAGAAGAAAATGAGAACTTAGATTTAAAAACAGTTATAGAACTAAAAGAAAAAATAGATATCGCTTTTAACAATAAAGTTAAAACAGAAATTTTACATGGAAAATTAAATAAAAAAGATAAAGACGAAATAATGGAGAATTTCATAAATGGAGAAACTAAAATATTAATTTCTACAACCGTTATTGAAGTAGGAGTAGATGTAAAAAATGCAACAATGATAGTTGTTTTCAATGCAGATAGATTTGGCTTAGCAACATTACATCAATTAAGAGGAAGAATAGGAAGAAATGAATATGATAGTACTTGTATTTTAATTGGGCCAAAGAACAATGAAAGATTAAAGGTTTTAAATGAAAGCAATGATGGATTTTATATTACAGAAAAAGATTTTGAAATGAGAAAAGAAGGAGATTTATTTGGAATAAAACAAAGTGGAGAGATGTTTTTTAAAATTGCTGATTTAAAAAGAGATTATAAAATTTTAATGCAAACTAAAATTGATTCTGAAGAGTTTTTAAAAGAAAATATAACAAATGACTTTAAAAATTATCCCATTTATTATAAAATAGTAAAGGAAATTGAAAAATTAAATTAAAGGAGTGAGATTATGGGAAGAGCGCACGAAGTAAGAGCAGCATCAATGGCTAAGACAGCGGCAAGAAAATCAAAATTATATTCAATTTATGCAAAAGAAATATATCAAGCAGCAAAAGGTAATCCAGATCCAGTAAATAACTTACAATTAAGAAGAATTATAGAAAAGGCCAAAAGAGACGATGTTCCAGCAGATGTTATAAATAGAAATATAGACAAAGTCAAAAAAGGAATTACAGAAGATTATGTGACTTGCGAATATGAAGCATTTGGTCCAGGAAGTAGTAACTTAATAATAAAATGTTTAACAGATAATAGTAATAGAACTATAAGTGAATTAAAAACAGTATTTAATAAATGTGGAGCTAAAATGGCAACGCCTAACGCAGTAAGTTTCATGTATGAGCATTTATCAGTCATTGGAGTAAAAGGTTTAGATGAAGAAACTATTATGGATTCTCTAATAAATAACAACATTGATGTAAATGACATTGAAGTAGAAAATGACATGACATTGATATATGCCGCACCACAAGATTTAAACAATATGAAAACTGCATTAGAAAGCATAAAAAATGATATCGTTTTTGAAATAGATGAAATATCATATTTTCCAAAAGATACTGTTCAATTAGATGAAGAACAAATGACAAAATTCCAAAAGTTATTAACAATGCTTGATGATTTAGATGATATAAGTAATGTATATCACAATGTTGAAATAAATTAAAAAACAACGAGAAATCGTTGTTTTTATATTCTATTAATAATTAAAAGCTTTTAATTCCATATAACTTTCAGGATGTTTACATACAGGACATACTTTCAAAGCATCTTTACCTCTATAGATATGACCACAATTTCTACAAATCCAGATTACATCTTCATCTTTATGGAAAACTTTATCAGCTTCAATATTGCCAACTAATTTAAGATATCTTTCTTCATGATTTTTTTCAATTTCTGCTACTTGTTCAAACAAAAATGCAATTTCATTAAATCCTTCTTCTCTTGCAACTTTAGCAAATTCAGCGTACATTTCAGTCCATTCATAATTTTCACCACTTGCTGCATCCTTTAAATTAGTTAAAGTATCAGGAATATCACCATCATGTAATTGTTTAAACCATAATTTTGCATGCTCCTTTTCATTATTAGCTGTTTCTTCAAAAATTGCAGCTATTTGTTCATAACCATCCTTTTTAGCTTTACTAGCATAATAAGTATATTTATTTCTTGCTTGACTTTCACCAGCAAAAGCAGTCATTAAATTTTGTTCAGTTTTGCTACCTTTTAATTCCATATTATCACTCCTTTTCAATATAAAACTTATCATAATTTAGTAATAAAAATTACCAATTTAAGTTTATCTACAAATTTATGTTTTGTCAATAACTTTAACCTAAAGTTACATCTAAAA
>CALVQQ010000043.1 GCA_944358255.1 uncultured Bacilli bacterium
TCCTAAACCTAGTATTATATATCAGTTTATAAAAAAATACATAATAACCTGGGGTCACTATGTATTATAAAAAATTAAAAATAAAAAAAACTAGATATTTTTTGACAATTTTTATTATTAAGGTTATAATATTGATGATTTTTGTTTAAAGGAGAAGTAATATGAAGTCTTTACCATCTAAAGAAAGAATATGGGAGAAATATTATTCAGAAAAGCAATTGGGTATTAAAATTCCTAATCAGAGTATATTTTCTTCTATAATGCAATTGAATGAACATAGAGTAAATCTAGTAGCTCGTAATTATTATGGGAGAAAAATTACTTATGGAGAATTTTATGATGAAGTATATAAATGTATATATGCATTAATGGCACAGGGTATTAAAAAGGGTGATGTAATTACATTTTTGTCTCCAACATTGTTAGAAAGTGAATATTTATTTTATGCTGCTACTGAACTTGGTGCAGTTGCAAATTTAGTAGATCCAAGAGTTGATTTAAAAAGTATAAAAAAATATATTACAACTACTGATACTAAATTAATAGCTGCTATAGATATGTCTTATCCTAAATTAAAACCATTGTTGGAAGAATTAGATATTCCTGTACTTAGATTGTCTGCTAATGATAGTTTGCCTTTTGGGCTTAATATTGCTAAAGAAGCTAAAGATATTATAGAATTGTTAAAAAGTCCTAAACCGATTATGCCTAAAAGTGGAAAATTTATAACTTATAAATCATTTATAGAAAAAGGAAAAACACAAGGATTAAAATATATAGATAGAGATTATGATCCAAATAGGCTTGCTGTTTTAGAATATACTGGAGGAACTACAGGTGTTCAAAAAGCTGCAATGATACCTGCAGGGGCGATTAATGCTCAGATATATTTGCAAGGCAATTGTTTAGAAAGACTTAGAGTAGGTGATACTTTTTTAAATATAATGCCAATGTTTTTAAGTTATGGGCTTGTCTGTGGTACAATTACTTCTATGTCTAGGGGAATGGAAGTAATACTAGTTCCAGGATTTAAAGAAGATATGTTAGATGAATTATTATTAAAGTATAGGCCTAATCATATGTGTGGAGTTCCAAAATTTTATGAAAATTTACCAGAAAGTGAAAAATTGAGAGATGCAGATTTGTCACATTTGCATAGTGCAATAGCTGGTGGGGCACCTATGACACTTAGTAGCGAAAGAAAGGTAAATAGGTTTTTTAGAAATCATTCTAGTAGTGCTACTATACAATTGGGATATGGAATGACTGAGTTATCTAGTGCTTTTGCTTATAACTGGTTTGATAGATGTCATGAGGAAGGACATGTTGGTATTCCTTTGCCTCAATGTAATGTTAAAATATTAGATGATGAGGGAAATGAATTGTCTTATGATGAGCAAGGAAGTTTATATTGTTCTGGGCCTACTATAATGAGTGGATATTTAAATGAAGAAGAAGATGCTTTAAAAATAGATGAAAATGGTGTTAAATGGGTTAATACTGGTGACTATGCAGTGATAAATAAGGATGGAAAATTAAAAATAGTGGGTAGAAAGAAAAGAAGTATTATAAGGCCGGATGGACATAATGTTTTTCCAAGTAATATAGAAGAAGTAATTGCAACTCATGAGTCAGTTAGTGAAGTAATGGTAATAGGGTTACCAGTAGCAGATTATGAAAATGGTGAAATTCCTTCAGCATTTGTTAAATTAAATCAAGATAATACTAAAAGTTTAGTCGCAATTGAGGAAGAATTAAAGAAAATGAATTTAGAAAATTTACCAGAGAGAGATGTGGCTTTACAATATTTCTTTGTAAGTGAATTGCCATATACTAATGGAGTAAAACCTGATTTTATAGGATTGAGAAAAATGTTTGAAGATGGGACATTAGAATATGTACTTTCTAAAGATGAGATATCATTTAAGTATAAATCTAAGAGAAGACTTTATTAGTGATTTTGTAAAATACATGTAGATATAAAAATGAACTTAAGTTTATATAAGTTTCTAGTTAGAGGATTGTAATCTGTAATTCATGGGAGACAATCCTTTTAATTTTGTTTTAATTCTATTATAATTGTAATTATTTATTTCAATTATTAAATCATCAATTGTTTTAATTTAAACATTATTCTATAAACTTTTTTATAACTTAATTCATACTTTTTATTTATTAATTCTAATGTAATTCTATGATATCTATATCTTTTTTTATGATATAGGAATATATCTTTTATATTAGCCGAAGTCACTTATAACACTTACTTTTTTCTGTCTATTCTTTTTTGCTTGAACAATGGCTCTCAATTTTTTTGAATATTCTAAGTCTTCTTTCAATTATAAATTTTTTTTAATTTAATTTTGTAACGTTTTATAACTTGGTAATCTTTTATCAATGGTTATTAATCAAACTGCGCCACTGTTTATTAAAATTCGTTGGGGTATTTTTTTCATATTTTGGATGTTTTTTATTATTTTTAAGTTATTAAAAATATATTAAACTTACCATATAATTAATTATATTTTTGCACATATTATATTTCGTTGATAAACTTTTTGTTGATATTCTCTTTTTACTATACAAACTAATTTTATCTTTATAACTCAATTTTGACATATAAAAATTTTGTTTTTGTTTTGTCAAAAAAAGTGATTTATTTCAAACTCAAACTATTTTATAATTATTAATTAATTTTTAAACTATAAATTTTAATGTATAACTTATTTAAGTGTAATAATTATTTTTAGTTTAACTGATTTTTTTTGACAATCATTTTCGTTATTATTTTATTTCAAAAAATTTTTTTATTAATATTTTTGTAATAATGTATAATAATTGTTATTGACAGTAATAATAAAAATGAATTATAATGTTTTTAGTATATAGATAGTAGGAGCAAAGTATGAAAAGAAAAAAAATAGTTTTTTATTCAATGATATTTTTATTGTTATGTAGTGTAGGCTTGTTTAGTTTTGTTTTGTTGAATAATGATAAAGAGGTTGAAAGTTTAAAAAGTATTACATTAAATGATAAACAAATAATAGCATTTACAGTAAATGGAGAAGAAACTGATATAGGTTTTCCTCAAAAAGGAGAAGGATATTTAGGAGATAGTGTAGTGTGTACAAATGGTATTACTGGAGTGTGGAATAATGATACTTGGGAGTTGGAATTAAGTAATGTTACAACAATTACAAATTGTAAAATTAATTTTGTGGAATATCATCCATATTTATATGAGAAAATACTGGAGGATAATCCAAATGTAAGTACAAGGTCAGATTTTAGTACAATATTTACAACAAGTAACAATGGAAACACAATATACAAAGCAAGTGGACAAGACGCGAAAGATACTTATTACTTTGCTGGTCAGGTAACAAATAACTATGTAAAATTTGCTAATAAGTATTGGAGAATAGTAAGAATAAATGAAGATAATAGTGTGCGTTTGATATATGCAGGAACAAGTGCAACAGATACAGCAGCATTTATAAATACAAGCCAAGCCTATAACTCAAACTATAATAATAGTGCGTATGTAGGATATATGTATACAGCAAGTCAGCAGTATGGAACAGGAACAAATAGTAGTATAAAAACAGTGGTAGATAACTGGTACACAAGTAACTTAAGTAGTTATTCAGGGTATATAAGTAAGACAGCAATATACTGTAATGATAGAACAGTAGGAAGTGGAACATGGAGTGCAACAGGAAGTACTACATTCTACTATGCTGCGTATACAAGATTAAATACAAATACAACACCAACATTTGTATGTAGTAATAGTAGTGATAGGTTCACAGCAAGTACGACAACAGGAAATGGAAAATTAACATATCC
>CALVQQ010000044.1 GCA_944358255.1 uncultured Bacilli bacterium
ATAACACCATCCAGTCCAATGGCAACATTAGCTGATAAATGGGCAAGCACTGGTAAAACAAATATACTAGGTGGAAAAGTAAATGTAGTAGAAATGCAAAGCGAAGGAGGAGCTTCAGCTTTAGTTCATGGTTCATTACAAGCGGGGAGTTTAACTTCAACATTCACAGCGTCACAAGGCTTATTATTAATGATACCTTCAATGTACAAAATCGCAGGAGAACTTCTACCCGCAGTATTTCACGTAGCAGCAAGAAGTTTATCAACACATGCATTATCAATATTCGGAGACCATCAAGATATATATGCTACAAGAATGACAGGATTTGCCATGTTATCTAGTGTTAGTGTACAAGATGCATATTATTTAGCAATAGTTTCGCACTTGTCAGCAATAAAAGGAAGCATACCATTTTTACATTTCTTTGATGGATTTAGGACAAGTCATGAGCTTAACAAAATCAATATACTAAATGAAGAAACAATTAAAGAATTAATAGATTATAGTAAAATAAATGAATTTAGAAGCCGTTCTATTAACATAGGTAAAAACATAACTAGAGGAACATCACAAACTGAAGATGTATATTTTCAAAATACTGAAGCAAGAAATTTAAACTATATGGAGTTACCGGACATTGTAAATGAATACATGGAAAAACTTAATAATATTGCTGGGACAAGTTATGCACCTTTCGTATATCATGGCAATAAAAACGCAAAAAATATAATCATAGCTATGGGTTCAGTGAACGATACAATCAAAGAAGTAGTGGAAGATTTAAATAATAAAGGTGAAGAGGTTGGAGTTATTACTGTACACTTATACAGACCATTTAGTGTAAAATACTTGAAAAAAGTTTTACCAAAATCCGTAGAGAAAATAGCTGTACTTGACAGAACAAAAGAAGCAGGAAGTAACGGAGAACCACTTTATTTAGATGTGGTTAATGCATTAAAAGGAGAAAATATAGAAATAGTAGGTGGACGTTATGGACTGTCAAGCAAAGACACAACTCCAGCTCAAATAAAAGCTGTATTTGACAATTTAAATAAATACAAAGTTATGAACAACTTTACAATCGGAATAACAGATGACGTTACAAATTTAAGTTTAATGATACCAAATTACAACATAGAGAAAAAATGGAAAGAAATAAAAATATACGGATTTGGTTCAGATGGAATGGTCAGCGCATCAAAAAATATAATGAAAGTAATTGGCCAAAAAGATGGAAATTTTGTTCAAGGATACTTTGAATATGATTCTAAAAAAAGTAATGGTGTAACTATAAGTCATTTAAGAATAAGTGATGCACCTATCAATGCACCATACTATTTAACAAGTCCATCACTGGTTGTTGTATCAAAAGATTCTTATTTAACAAAATATAACTTATTAGAAAACATAAAACAAAATGGGATATTTTTATTAAATTCAAACAAAACAGACGAAGAATTAAATGAATACATGCCTAATGATATAAAGGAACAAATATTAGACAAAAAATTAAGAGTATTTATCACAAATGCAGATGAATTGGCAAACAAATACAATTTAAACGGAAAAATTAATAATATTATATCAATATACGTCTTAAAAATGTTAGGATGCACAAGCGAAGACCTTGAAAAATTTAAAGATCAAATAAAAAGTGTATATAAAGACAAAGGCGAAGAAGTAGTCAACAACAATATAAGTGCATTAGAAGAATCAACGTCAGTTTTAAGAGAACTAGATGTAAACAATTTAACTATAACAAAAGAACAAGAAGAAAAAATAACTACACTAACTGATTATATGCTAAAAAGAAGAGGAAACTTATTAAAAGTATCTGATTTTCTTAATCACAAAGATGGTACATTTGAAGGTGGCGCATCAAAAAGCGAAAAGAGAAAAGTTATGCAACTCGTACCAAAATGGAACAAAGAAAATTGCATTGAATGTAATGAGTGTGCTTTAGTTTGTCCACATGCAGTAATAAGACCTTTCTCTATGACCAAAGAAGAACTTAATAAAGTTGGATTAAGCGATGAAAAAGTATTAGCAAGTTTTGGAGAAGATGATAAATATTTTTATATAAGCGTTTCGGAAAGCAATTGCACCGGATGTGGATTATGTATAGACACATGTCCTGGAAAAGCAGGGAAAAAAGCATTATCATTTGGCAATTATAGTGATGAAGAAGACAAATTATGTGATAAACTAACTGAAACAATAGAAAATAAAACAATATTTAAAAAAGAAACTATAAAAGGTTTAGGGTTCGTAAAACCAGTATTTGAATTTAATGGTGCATGTGCTGGATGTGGAGAAACGCCATACATTAGAATATTAACCGAACTATATAAAGATGAAATAGTAATAGCGAATGCCACAGGATGTTCTTCAATATACGGAGCATCACTTCCGTGCACGCCATACAGTATACCTTGGATAAGTTCACTATTTGAAGATAATGCAGAATTTGGATTAGGACTTCATACATCATACAAAAACATACGTGAAAACTTAAAAAACACAATGTATAAAATTAAAGATGAAGTAAAACCAGAAATAAAAGATATTTATAAAGAATTTATTGATAATTTTAATGACAGTGAAAAAACCATAGAAATAAAGAAAAAACTATTAGAAAAAGAAACAAATGAAGAAATAAAATCACTAATAGACTATATCCCAGCAAGAAAAATATGGATTATAGGCGGAGATGGTTGGGCATACGATATTGGTTATGGAGGACTTGATCACGTTTTATGGTCTGGAGAAGATGTAAAAATTTTAGTTTTAGACACAGAAGTATATTCAAATACAGGTGGACAGAAATCAAAATCAACTAAAACTAGTGCAGTAGCTGAATTTGCTGCAAAAGGTAAAACAACAACTAAAAAAGATCTTTTCAAAGTTGCAATGGGAATACCAAATGTTTATGTAGCATCAATATGTTTAGGATCAAACAAAATGCAAGCAATAAAAGCATTTAAAGAAGCGCATGAACACAATGGTCCAGCAATTATTATTGCATATAGCCCATGTATAGAACACGGAATAAAAGGCGGGATGAAAAATGCATTAGAAGAAGAAAAATTCTTAGTCGATTCAGGATATAACATATTAATGAGATATAATGGAAACAAATTAATTATAGATTCAAAAGAACCAGACTTTTCCCTATATGAAGAAGTATTTAAAAGAGAATTAAGATACAGAAACTTAAAAGAATTAAATTCTGAAGAATATATGAAATTATATGAACAAAATATTGATGATGCCAAAAATAGATATCAATACTATAAAAATATAGAAATGTCACAAGAAAAAGACTCGGATAATTAATAAACCGAGTCTTTTTAACATAAAAAAGGATTGCCCCCCTGAGAAGCAATCCGGAAAAAAGAATAAAAAGGGGTTGGCTAGTGTGATACTAGCACCAATTCGCCTAAAAGTGAATTGGTAAGTCTATATACTAAAGTAAAAAGGGACTTTTGTCAACAACTTTTTTAATATTTTTTTTATAAGGCCAAAGAAACATACAAATCCTCTTTTTTTTCATAAATTACTATTGAAAGGAGTGATAAGAATAGATTTAGATAATACTGAAAATAATGAAAATGAAAACACAACTTGTTGTACAAACAAATGTGTAGAAATATATTGCTGCGGTGGTAAAACCGGGCCAACTGGGCCAACCGGAGCAACAGGGCCAGCAGGAGCAACTGGACCAACAGGGGCCACAGGACCAACTGGGCCAAC
>CALVQQ010000045.1 GCA_944358255.1 uncultured Bacilli bacterium
TGATATAATGAGTATGGTGAAAATATGAATAATTATAGTTATATTATTAAATATATTATTTGTTTATGTTTATTATATATTTCACTTTTTTTAATATCTAACATGGAAAAATCAAATGTTAATGATGAGCCTTTTGTTCTCAACTTGCATGATATTGAGAAACGTAGTATAAATATAAATAAAAATGATTATGTTGTTGAAGCATATTATCCTAAATTTAATAGTAACAGCATTACAAAAGAAATGAAAGATTTTGTATATGACTATATTAATGATTTTATAAAGGATGATGAACATAAGAGCTTAAATATTAATTATGAAGTGTATTTTAATGATGAGATTCTTAATATTTTTTTTACTATTGATAATTCTTTAAATGATACTTTGTATTATAAAAGTTTTAATTATAATTTAGTAAATGATGATGCGGTGGCAATGAGTGAATATGAGTTAGATTATGGTAATATAATTACTCTGCTTTCTAAAAAATATAGTAAGAATGTTGTTGACATTATTAGTTTGCTTTCTCATGAAGAGTATAATTTCAAATTTACTGAAAATGGTATTCATATTTATTTTAATTCTGATTTGTTTGATACGCCTTATGTTCCAGAGTTGTATTTAAATTATGATAATGATGCTTTGATTGATACAGCTACTGAGAGAAAATACAAAATTGCTTTTACATTTGATGATGGTCCAGGAAGTTATACTAAGGATTTGGTAGATACTTTGAAACTAAATGATTCAACTGCTACGTTTTTTATGTTAGGTAATAGAATGAAATATAATCAAGAAACTGTACTGTATGTTATAGATAATGGTATGGAAATCGGTAGTCATTCTTATAGTCATAAAAATTTAGATAAGATAACTGAAGCAGAACTACAGGAAGAAATAAATTCTACTACTATTATTTTTAATGAAATAACTGGTAAAAATATTGAACTTTTTAGACCACCTTATGGAAATGTAAATTCTTCTACTAAGGAAAAAATTCCTTTTGTAATAGTTAAATGGAATGTCGATACAGAAGACTGGCTTTATAGAAATGTTGAACATACTTATAATCATATTATTTCACATGCTTGTGATGGATGTATTGTTTTGATGCACGACATTTATAAAGAAACTTTAGAAGCTGTGAAGATGAGTATACCTGCTCTTCAAGAAATGGGTTATGATGTCGTCAGTGTAAGTGAGTTAGCTGAAAGTAAAAAGATTGAAATGGTACCAGGAAATATTTATAGGTCTTTTAATAATTATAATTTGCCATTTTAAATTGTTTTTAATATAATACTAGTGAGGGCTTTATATGAAAGATAGTAAAATTTATTATTTAAAATTAATTATAGTTAATCTTTTGACTTCCGTAAGGTTAATTGGTTCAATAATTTTGCCTTTTATTTATTATTATAAGGGGCCAGTTGTTGTTTCAATCTGGGTTTTAGTTATTTTTTCAACGGACGCGATTGATGGAAAACTAGCTAGGCATTGGAAAGTTGAAACATTTTTCGGAAGTTTGTTAGATGGAATTTGCGATAAGTTATTTAGTATCGTAAGTTTAAGCATTCTTTCTTATATTAGAGTTGTTATGGTTGTTCCATTACTCCTTGAACTTGCAATTATTGTTGTTAATACTATTGCATATAGAGATAATAAAAATATTCAATCAAGCAAACTTGGTAAGAGAAAAACGGTTTTACTTGCAGCAACAATTATATTAAGTTTTATGCTACTTGCTTCTCCTCTTTATGTTGATTTTTTACCCGTGACTTTGCGTGGTATATTTGTCACTTATGATTCAATAACTTTATATGTTCTTGCAGGCATAATAATAGGGATGCAATTACTTGTTTTAAGTGATTACTCAAAAAAAGCTTTTAGTAAAGAGTATATTAAAGAATTAAGAGGAAAAGAGTTTGTTAGTTCAAATGAATTGAAATTTTACTTGTTTGACCATAATTTTTATTTGGAACATAAGGATAAACCTATACGAGAAATTTTATATAAATGATATCTAAAAATCTAGATTAACTAGATTTTTTTAGTTCATTGTGTACAAAAAAATCTTTTTATATTATAATTAAGTAATGAAGAAAGTTAGGCAAAATAAATCTAAAAAATCATTTAGTTTAAATAAAATAAAATGGAAGAATGTTCTTTTGATTTCTTTCATGTTTTTGTGTATTTCATTATTAGTTATTTCAATTAATGAAGGAATTTCTTGGTATAGAGATAATAAAAAAATAAGTAGTAAAGTTGATGATTTAATTGATAAAACTAATATTACTGTTGTTCCAGATAATTTAAATACTGAGATTATTAATCAAAATGAAGTAGATGAATTTGATCCATACTGGGATTATATTAAAATGAACTTAATTAATGTAGACTTTAATGAACTCTTATCAGAAAACAAGGATACTGTTGGTTGGATTCAGGTTAATGGCACTAATATAAATTATCCGATTGTTCAAACTAGTGATAATGATTATTATTTAACTCATGCTTTTGATAAAAGTTGGAATTCGGCGGGATGGGTATTTATGGATTATAGAAATGATTCTGAAACTTTTGATAAAAACACTATTTTATATGGTCATAGTAGACTTGATAAAACTATGTTTGGTAGTTTAAAAAATATTTTAAAAAGTGGTTGGCTTGATGATACTAGTAATTATGTGATTAAACTTTCTACTCCTTATGAAAATACTATGTGGCAAGTTTTTAGTGTTTACCATTTGCCTACTACAAGTGATTATTTGATGACTGATTTTGGTAGTGAAAGTGATTTTAGTGAATTTATTAAAATGATTTATAGTAGATCTGCATATAATTTTGGTACTTCTGTTAGTACTAATGATAAGATTCTTACTTTATCTACTTGTTATGCTAATAGTGAAAAACTAGTTGTTCATGCAAAGTTAATTAAAAGGGAAACAAGACAAGATAAAACACATCATGATTGATGTGCTTTTTATTTATCTTCTAATATTACCTTAAGTCTTCTAATTCCTGCTGCACTGCTTTCTTCTTTTACGATTTTAAATGTTCCTAGTTCTCTTGTGTTTTTTACATGTGGTCCCCCACATATCTCTTTTGAAATATCACCGATTGTATAGACACTTACTATGTTTCCATATTTGTCTGTAAATATTCCTTCAGCTCCAGCTTTCTTTGCTTCGTCATAAGTCATTTCTTCTCTAGTTACATCTATTTCTTTTTTTATTACGTCATTTACCCTGTTAGTTAATTCTTCTTTTTCTTCTTCTGTCATTTTATGATCTAATGGAAAATCAAATCTTAGTCTTTCTGGCGTTATGTTTTGTCCTTTTTGTATTACTTCTTCGCCAAACATTTTCTTTAATTCTGCTAACATTATGTGAGCTAATGTGTGATATTTTGTGCTTTCATATGATGTATCTGCTAATCCACCTTTAAACTCTCCTTTTGATGCTGTTCTAGATAATTCTTGGTGTTCTTTCATTTTTTCTTCAAAACCTTTTACATCTACTTCTAGACCCTTTTCTTTTGCTAGTTCTAAGGTGAATTCTAATGGAAAACCAAATGT
>CALVQQ010000046.1 GCA_944358255.1 uncultured Bacilli bacterium
TATGCCCCTGAACCTAAAATTGCTACTTTCACTACTTTTTTTCTCCTTTTTCTCTATCAAATATTATGTTTGTTTTAAATATTAAAAATAGTAATATGAATACTAAAAATACGTAACATACAATTGTTTCTTTATGATATCCTAATGCATAAAATATTGAAGTTACACTGAAGACTATGTTTACTCCATATATTATTAGTAACGATTTTGTTGTTCCTAAATGTCTTTTTAAAAGTTGATGATGTATGTGATTTTTGTCTGGCGCTCCTATAGGTTTTTTATTAACTGTTCTTCTAATGATTGCAAATAATGTATCTAGTATTGGTAATGCTAATATTAATGCTGGTATAACTAATGATGTGATTGTTACTGTTTTAAATCCTAGTAACATTATTACACTTATCATTACCCCTAAAAATGTTGATCCAGTATCACCCATAAATATTTTAGCAGGTGGAAAATTATGCACTAAGAAACCTAGTGTAGATCCTAACATTATTAAGGAAAGTATTATGTCCAATCCACCAAATTTATTTAATATGATTGCAATTATTGCAATTGTTAAAAAGTATATTGAACTAATTCCTGCACATAGGCCATCTAATCCATCTATTAGATTTATTGCATTTATTGTGCTTACTATGATTAATATTGTCATTATTGATGAAAAGCCATTAAAATTGATATGTGTGCCTAATATTGTTAAATCAGTTAGTTTTAGATTTCCATAAAATACTATTATAATTGCTACTAATATGTGTATTATAATCTTATACCTTGCTTTTATTGGTTTGATATCATCAAATATGCCTAATAGTATTATTAGAAATGATGCAATTAAAATTGATAACATTAGTTCATTTTTTGGTGCAAAAAGCATGTATCCAAGTAAAAAACTTAGAAATATTCCAATTCCGCCCAATAAAGGTATTGGTTTTTTATGAACCTTTCTTTCATTTGGAATGTCATATATTTCAAGATATTCTGCTATCTTTTTTGATATATGTACAAATATTAATGAACTTATAAAACATACTGCAATTATTAAAAATATGTTGTGTCCGTTTACTACTATATTCATCCAGCACCTCTTGTTTTTTATTATATAACATATTGTTTATTTTATCTATATTTACAGTTAATTTATTAGCATTTATCTTTTCAATTGATAATTGCACTTATTTATTTTAACTTGTGGTTGTTAAATTTATTATATTAATGTATAATTATATATCAGTGGAAGTGATTAAAATGGGGAAAAAATCTTTGATTTTTAAAATATTGGGAATTATTTTTATAACTTTGTTGATATTATCAACTGGTTGTTTGATTTATACAATTTTGCTATTTAATAAGATAGAAACTTTTTATCTAATTATGGTAAGTATTACACTTCTTTGTGTTATTAATTTGATAGTTGGTACTTTTATTTTGTCAATTAAAAATATGAAAACTATTAAATTTATAGTTTTGTCTGTTATTTCTTTACTTTTAAGTGTTTTATTTGTAGTTGGTGCTTGGTATATTTTTACAGCTTATAATAAACTAAATGATATGAATAAAACTGTAATTACTCATAAAACTGCTTTGGTAAGCATGGATAAAGATATGGATATTGAAAATTTGGAAGGTTATAAGATTGGGCTTCTTGATAATAATGAGGAAACGACAGAAGGTATTGAAGGTAATATTCTTCCTTATGAAGTTATAGATAAATTTAATCTTGATGATAAAAATGAAATTGTTGAATATTCAGATACTTTAACTCTTATGTTTGATTTGTATCAAGGTGAACTTGATTTGATATTTGTAAGTGCAAATTATAAATCTAATTTTAAATCTGTAGAGGGTTATGAAAATATTGAAGATGAGGTTTTTACTATTTATGAATATGGAAAAGAATATGAAAAATCAGAGGTAGAAGATATTTCTACGGCTAAAGTTGATTTAAATAAACCTTTCACTATTTTACTTTTGGGTGTCGATTCTGAAGTTGATGGTTTAGCAGAAAATGCTTCTTTTAATGGCGATACTATAATGTTAATAACTTTTGATCCAAAAACTTTAAATGCTACTATGTTTAGTATTCCAAGAGATACTTATGTTACAATGGCGTGTGGTGGTTCTGTACAAAAGATTAATCATGCTGCTTGGGGCGGCACTAATTGTATGGTTAAAACTGTTCAAAATTTAACAGGTATTAATATTGATTATTATGTTAAGATTAATTTTAAAGGTGTTGTTGATTTGGTAGATGCACTTGGCGGTATTGAAGTTAATGTTCCTGAGCCAGATTATTTAGATAAAATTTGTACAGATAATTCTGATCGTGGCGGTGAAGTTTGTATAGAGTCTGGATGGCAAACTTTAAATGGCGAAGAAGCGCTTGTTCTCGCTAGAAATAGAAAAGCCTTTCTTCAAGGCGATTTTCAAAGAGGACAAAATCAACAGCTTGTTGTTGAGGCAATTATGCAAAAAGCTAAAACTATTAGAAACGTAAATCAGTTCTATGAAATTTTAGATGTTGTTAGTAAAAATATTGATACAAATATGACAACAGATGAGATGTTATCTTTCTATGAAATTGGTAAAAAATTGTTGTTCTCTAATGATAATAATGTTATTAATATTCAAAAGACTTGGTTAAGGGGTTATGGCTTATATGCTTATGAGCCTTCTGTTGTTGGATATTCTTATACTTTCCAATATTATAGAGGTAGTTTAAATGATATTGTTAATGCTATGAAAGTTAACCTAGGTTTAAAGGAAAAAGAAGTTGTTAAAGAGATTCATTTTTCTATTAATGAGCCTTATGAAAAAACTATAATCGGTGATAAGTCTTATTCTGAAAGTAAACTTACGCTGCTCCCTGATTTTTCAAATGGATATTCTGTTGAATCAGCTAAAAGTTGGGGTGCTAATCATGGAATAACAATTAATGTTGAGTATATTACTGATGGAGATTTATTTAACTCTGCTTATCCAACCGGAAAAATCGTTGGGCAAAGTGCTCATGAGGGTATGCTTCTAGTTAGGGTTGGCAGTTCTATGACTATTTATGTTATTGAAAATAATAATCAAAGTTCTGGTGATGATAATAGTTCAATAGTAGATGATGATACTAAAGAAGATGAAACTGTTGATGACTCTGATAATACTACTGATGATGGGTCTTCTGGTGATTCTACCGAAGAAGATGATTCTTCTACAACAGATCCAGTGATACCTGGTACACCAACTGAATAATTATTTTAACGTTAAAAAGGAAATGAATTTTCCTTTTTTGTTTTATTTAATTTGATGTTATAATTGTTTGGAAAGGAATTTATATGAGAATATTAATTGTTGAAGATGAATTTAATATTGCTGATGCGGTTGCAACAAGGTTAAAAGAAGAAAAT
>CALVQQ010000047.1 GCA_944358255.1 uncultured Bacilli bacterium
CAAATATAATCCCTCTCTTTCATTTGTATTATATGTCTATATTATGATTTGGTTAAATTTGAAAAATGTCTTTATATGTTTTATAATATTATTGTATTATGAAGGATAATGTGATTGTTTTAAAAATTTTAAGGCCTTTAATTAAGTTTGCATCTAAATTTATATTGAGAGCTGAGTTTAACGGGCTAGAGAATATTCCTGATGATGGTGGGGTTATTTTAGCAGGTACTCATACTCATATTTTTGATTGTTTGTTACTTATTTCTGCGTCTAAAAGGATACCTCATTTTATTGTCAAAAAAGAACTTTATAATAAAAAAATTGGTGCTTGGTTTTTTGGTAATGCGGGTACTATCCCTGTTGATAGAAGTAAAAAGAATCCTGATGCCATGAAATATGCTAAAAAGGAACTAAATAGTGGAAAAGTAATTGCTATTTTTCCAGAAGGTACAATTAATAAAACCGAGGATAATATTATGCCATTTAAGTATGGCGCGGTTAAATTGTCTGTTGATACAAATTCGCCTATTGTTCCTTTTGTTATTTTTGGAAAATATAAGTTTTTTAAAAAAAGTGTTTCTATTACTTTTTTGAAACCTTTGAAAATTTCTAATGATGTTGATAAGTATAATAAAATGTTGATGAATATAATTAATGATGAGATTGTGAGGAGGAAAAATGGAAAAGAAGAAAAGCGATAAGATGTTGGGGTTTAGATTTCTAAGGTGTATTTTGAAACCACTCTTTATTGCGTATTATAATCCTAAAATAATGGGAAAAGAGAACATACCTAAAGATGGTCCCATTCTGATATGCGCTAATCACATACATTTAATGGATCAATGTATGCCATTAATCAGTACTAAAAGGGTTGTTAAGTACATGGCTAAAAAGGAATATTTTGATGATAAAAAAGTGAGTTGGTTTTTTAAAATTGCTGGATGTATTCCTGTTAATAGACAAGCGAAGGATGATGTCGCAACTAATGCTGCTTTAAATTTTTTGAATTCTGGTGGTGCTATAGGTATCTTTCCTGAGGGTACTAGAAACAAAACCAAGAAGATTATTCAGGATTTTAAATTTGGCGCGGTTAGTATGGCACAAAAAACAGGTGCAAAAATAGTTCCATGTGGTATTTATGGAAATTATAAATTTAGAAGTAAAAATTTAGCTATGGTTATTGGTAAACCTTTTGTTGTTAATAAGAATGATGATTTATCCGTTGTAAATGATAATTTTCAAAAAGAAATTATTAGGTTGATTAATGAAGCAAAAAAACTTTCAGAAAAAAAATAACTTGATTAATTCAAGTTATTTTGATTTTCATTAATATGATATTTTTTCTTTTCTTTCATCATGAATTCTGTTATTACGGTTTCTATTTCAATTAATCCTTTTGGGTCAATATTTGATAAATGCACTTTTTCTTTAACTGTATCTATGATTACATCGCCCCATATTAATCCATTTCTTACTTGTAAATCATTGTATAGGTCTGGCGTTATTGAATAGTAGAAATACCCAAATACTACCCTTTTTTGCCCTATAACTAACCTTTTGTTTGTTACAGCAATTACACATGTGGTAATTATATCTAAAGGATTATCATTTTTTTGTCCACAAAACGCATATAAAACTTTTTCTCCTGGATTTAAGTGCATTTGTACTACCTTGGAATTTTTCTTTAATCTCCATGCTATCGTACGTGGATATTTCCTTTTAAATTCTTTTACTTTATTATATACATCGTTTAGATTCATTTATATCACCTAACTATTTGGTATAAATTCGCCTATTGCACTTATCTTTGTGACAAAATATGTTCCTTGAGCTGTATTTGGTGCGTCTTCTTTTACCCATGCATATAAGTTAAATATTTTTTGTTCTCCTGCTGGTATTAAAATATTACTTGCTAATTTATAGTCAGTTAATGCTGAATATAATTGTACTGTTGGATTTAACCCGTCTTCCCCAAATCCAATCATTATGTTACTATATGCTGTTTCTGTATAGTCAGAATAATCCGGAAATTCTGTGTTCAATATAAATTCTGTATCAGGCTCAAGTTTTATTGTTACATATAAGTCGTAGTCACCTGTATTTTCTAAAATAAATTTGTATGGTGTTGTATTTAATCCTTCTGTTTGACTCATTGGATATACCTTAACTGGAACAGATTCTCCCGCTTCATTTGTTTCAGTTCCAATTATATTTCCTAAATTTTGAACTAATGAATTACAAGATGAATCCGCACAAAAAGACATTGCTATATCACCAAAGTTTATAACATTTGTTTCTCCTTCTTCTACATCCATAAAAACTGAATACGAAAAAGCGATTAACCCTAATGTTACTAGGATAATTGTTAAACTTGCAATCATTATTTCTCTTTTAATTAACGCACGCAAATTCACATTACACCACCAGTCTATATTATCTATTTATTATTTTATAACATTATCAGTTCTTTTTCAACTATTTAGTGTATTAATTTTATCTAAGATAGCAAAATTTATATTTAAATTTTTATTTTGTTCACTGTTGGGTGTATCACTGTTTAACCATATGTAAATTTTATTATAATTAATTGTATTTGTTTTTATTGTATTTGAATCAATTAAATAGTATGTAATGTATTTGTTTTCTGTGTAATAACAGTCACTTAATTTTAATGTTTTTCCATTTATATTTATCATTAAGTAATTGGTATCTAATGTTGAGTTTTTTTCTACTATTAACATAAGATTGTACTTTTTATTTTCTTTGGTGTTATTTATTACGTTTATAATTGAATAATCTAAATTGTTTAATGCGTATTCATTGGTCACTGGATATAAGTTATTTAAATCTGCTTTTTTTTCGTAGTATAAAGTAACATCACTAGCTTCATAGTTATCGTAATATTCTGCAATTTTGGCTCCTTCACTCTTTCCTATCATATGTAAAACTGGATATGTAAATATTACTATAAATATTAAAGTTATTATTTCTATAATACACTTAGTAATCTCCTTATTTATGC
>CALVQQ010000048.1 GCA_944358255.1 uncultured Bacilli bacterium
TACCTGTATTAAAACAAAGAATTGAAATTTGTAAAAAACAAGTTAATGAAAAAATTTATCAACAATATTAGGAGGTAATATGATAAAAGTAAGAGTTATAAAAGATTTTAGCCTTAAAGAATTTGCTAAAATTAAAAATATAGTTAGGTTTAGTTATGACAAAGTAGGAGAATTATATAAAAATGATACTTTTGAATGTGATGAAAAAATGGCTAGATATTTAACGGGAGATAATCCTAAAAAAGAAGTAGTTGTTGAAATTATAGAAATTCAAGTAGAAAAGCCTAAAAAAGAAGAACCTAAAAAAACAACTAATAAAAAGTAGCAAAAAAGTAGCAATTTTGCTATTTTTTTTGTTTTATGATATAATTTTTTTGTAAAAGTTGCACACGACACGAAAAAGTGGCATGACTAACTTAAAGTCTGAAAAGAAAAGGAGAAAATGTTTTTATGCAAGAAGAAAACAAAGACGTTGAAAAAACGGAAGAAGTAGTTGAAGAAACTACAAAGACATACACTAAAGAAGATATCGATAATTCATTTAATGCTGGAATGAAAAAAGCAAAAGCTGAATTCCAGAAAAATAGTGATTATAAGAGTTTTCTAGAGTGGAAGAAAAACAGTCAAAATGAAAGTGACAAATTAAATGAACTTGAAACTTCGAATCAAAAACAAACTAAAGAAATTGAAGAGTTAAAAACACTTATCAAGATAAAAGATAGTGATTGTAAAAAAGAATATCAGAGTTATGTTTCTTACGAAGTTAATAAGTTAATTGATGAAAATACTGATTTTGACACGGCACTTAAGAATTTCAAAAAAGAAAATCCTCAATTCTTTGGCGAAACAATTATAAAAAAAGTGCAAACTTCACCAGTTTTAGGAAATGGTGGAACAAGTGGACAAACTACAAATGATATTATGAATGGTTTGTTAAGAGGAATAAAAAAGTAAAGGAGAATTTAAATGGCAAATAATAATGGTATTGTTAGAACTGATGTTGATACTTTAATCGACACTCAAGTATCTAGCGAAATCTTTGAAGGAGTAATCAAAGAATCTAAAGTTATGTCAATGTTTAGAAAATTACCTAACATGACAAGCGATAAAACAAAATTAAAAGTTTTAGATGCTCTACCAATTGCTTACTTCGTTGATGAATCTAAAAATAATGGTAGAAAAAATATTACAAAAATGGCATGGGACAATGTATATTTGACTGCAGAAGAATTGGCAGTTATTGTTCCAATTAAAGAAAATCTATTAAACGATACTAATATCGATTTATGGGCAGAAATTAAGCCTAGAATTGTAGAAGCATTCTCAAAGAAAATTGATGCTGCAGTATTATTTGGTACTGATGCTCCAACTTCTTGGGGTGCTGGAGTAGTTCCTACAATTATTGCAAAAAGTAAAGAAATTACTGAAACTGGAAATTTATATGCTGATATTGATAAAACAATGTCTGCAGTTGAAGAAAGTGGATATAATGTAACTGGTTTACTTGGTGGAGTTAACTTAAAGAGTAAATTTAGAATGATGACTGATACTACTGGTCAACCTTTAGCTAATACAGAAATTGGTTCATTGTCAAGAAATTTTGTTGATAATGGTTCATGGGATAAAACAAAATCAACTTTAATTGCTGGTGATTTTAATCAAGCAGTATATGCTATTAGACAAGATGTCACTTATAAAGTACTAGATCAAGCAGTAATCCAAGATCCATCAACTGGTGATATTCTTTATAACTTAGCACAAGAAGATATGGTTGCGTTAAGAGTAACTATGAGATTAGGTTATGCAATTCCTAACCCAGTTAATAGCTTAGACGAAACAGAAACTAGATATCCATTTGCTAACTTAAAACCAAGTTCAGCAGTATCACTTTAATAAAGGAGGGCGTTTATGGAATTTACGGGACAATACCTAACTTATGAGGAATATAAGTCTTTAGGTGGTAACCTAGACCAAACGCCTTTTAATTTATTAGAATTTGAGGCACGAAAAATTATAGATGGTAATACACAAAACAGGTTAATTAATGTTAGTGAAATACCACAAGAAGTAAAATTATGTATTTTCAAGTTAATAAATAGCATTTTAAAATTCAGTGATGAAGGTAATTCTCAAAATAGTAATATAGCTAGCGAAAATATAGATGGTTATAGTGTAACTTATAACAATGTTAGCTTAGATCAAATAGAAAATGTAGTTAAATCTAAAAATATAGAATTAAATGATATTGTTTATAATTATTTATTAGGTGTGGTTGTTAATAATGCTCATCTTCTTTATAGAGGTGTTAGATGATAACTAATTCTAGTTTAACCATTTATCATAAATATTTTGATAAAGTTTCAAAAGTTGATAAATGGAAAAGACAATTAATCAATAATGTTTGGTGGTTTGGTGGCAAAGGTGCTAGTTATAACAAGGGTTTAGAAAATTCAAACGATGTTAAAATTAGAATACCAAAAGACATAAACGATTTATCAAATTTAGAAGTTAGTGTCGGCGATATATTGGTTAAAGGCGATACAAACAAAGAAATATCAATGCAAAGCGATTTGAAAGAATTTGAAGATGTATATAATATAATTTCAATAATTGACAATGACTTTGGATTTAACAAACACATACATATTGAGGGCAAATAATGAGTGTTACATTAAAATACACATTAAAAGATTTTAATGCAGGTAAAATAGTTAATAAGTTTAATATGCAAGATGGTGGTTCAGCACAATTATTTTTATCCAATGAATGTTTTAGAAGAATGGAAAAATATGTTCCGTGGGAAACTGGTAATCTTGCCACAACAGTTACTGTTAGACCAGGTAGTGTTACTTATGAACAAGAATATGCTCA
>CALVQQ010000049.1 GCA_944358255.1 uncultured Bacilli bacterium
ATATCAAGTCTGATTGCTTTCTACTTTAAAAACACTGGAAGTTATTAGATTATTTGTTAAATAAATATAATCCAATATTTTTTTTGCATTTCTAACACTATCAATCATATTACCTTTTATTTCTATTTTATCAGGAATACTAATTAAAACACAAAATAGTTTTATTTCCTCATTACTAAGTTGAAAATTATTATTATATTCTCTTAAAAGAGTTTTAAAATTATATTTATCATATTCTCTTTTATAAAATTTATATAAATCAAGTACAGGTGTATCAACCACGGAATAATCCCAATTTAATAAATACCCCTTATCTCCTCTTATAAAATGGCTAGTCCTTAAATTATTATGAACAATGCTTACTCTTTCAGTATCTTTGTTTTGCACTAATTTATACCAACTATTTATTTCACGTTCAGCATACATAAGTGCACTTATAATAATTGAATAATTTCTAGCTATTAAGTATTCATAAGGTGACATATATTCTTTTTTATCTATTTTTAATATTAGTTTTTCATAATAGTTTTTTAAATAATCTACATTATTTATTATTTTATAATGAATTTCTTTATATTTTTTTCTACTTACATCTTTAAAATAAGTAGTTCTAAAATGTAGATCTGCAACTGTTTTTATTAATTCTTTACCCTTTTCATCTTCTGTAGTGAAAACGCTTTCAATGTATTCATATCTTAATTCATCATCTTGTTCATCTATTACTTTTGGATAACTATCAAAGCCCTTTAACGCTAAATAATCATATAACTCTGATAAATCTTTTTTCTTCTTTTTAACAACACATTTATTATTTTCTTCTACTATAATTTTAGCTTTACCCTTATATTTTATCATTCTTCATGTTTAAAATATGGTATAACAATTTTATCACCAATACTATATACTTCTTCTTTATTATATTCTTTTATATCATCTATTCTTACATTATATTTCATAGCTATACTATCTATAGTTTCATCGCTCTTCATTATATGTATTTTATATGTAATATAATTATCTGGCATATTAAACTTTTTACTAAAGTCCTCTATTTGTTCTTTTACTTCTTCCTTTTCAATATCTTTTTCTTCGCTTATCACTTCTTGTTCTTCTTCTACTCCATCAAGCATTTCATCAATTGAAGTTATTTCTTCCTCTTTAGTTTCACTTTCTATTTCAACTTCTTCATATTGCATTCCTAATTTCATTTTTAAATGTAATATATCTTTATCTATTTCATATGTATAGTCATCCATTACCAAATTAACACTTTCTTTTTTAATTCTCTCACTAAGTGCGATTGCAAAAGGTATATTATATAAAAATTCTTCATGTTTTACACTTGCTTCAGTCATTTTATATTCACCGCTTACATGAAATTCTCCTTCGATTACATCATCTAAGACTTTATACTCGTGTGTTACATCTAATTCAGTCATTTCTTGAATTGTAGTTTTAAATATAATATCTTTTTTAAATTCAATTGTTTCTTTCAAAATAAAACACTCCTTTCAGTTAAATATATGAAGTGTTTTATTTTTTATAACTATTATTTAAAAATGTATTTGTATATTTCTTTATAATTTTTAACAGGAATAAATTTAATTTTACTTTTTATATCTTCATCTAACTCTAATGCATCTTTTTCATTTTCTTTTGGTATAAATATTGTATCAATACCATTTCTAATCGCTGCAAGACTTTTTTCTTTTAATCCACCGATTGGTAAAATATCACCATTTAATGTTATTTCACCTGTCATACTTATATTACTATTAATATTTTTATTTTTAATATAACTAAGTAAAGCAGTTACTATTAGACTTCCTGCAGAAGGTCCTTCTTTAGGAACAGCCGTTTCTCTAAAATTAATATGATAAGTTTTATTTTTAAATACCTCATTTTTTAGATTAAAATAAACTAAATTACTTTTAATATATCCTATTGCTACTTTTATACTTTCTTCCATTACTTTTCCTAATGAGCCAGTATAACAAAACTCCTCCTTACCAGGGTAACTAGATACTTCAACTTCTATTGTTGCCCCTCCATATGGTGTATATGCAATTCCTGTTATAAATCCTTTAGGCATTATTTTATGTTTTGTATTATTACTATATTTTGGACTTTTTAGATATGTATATATATTTTTAATAGTAATATTTTTAACTATTTCTTTATTATTCATTTTAAAATCTGTAATAATTTTCCTAATTATTTTATTTATTAATTTATCTAATTCTCTTACACCACTTTCCTTAGTATAAGAATTTATTATTTCGTTTATACTTTTTTCATCAAATGTAATTTCATCTTCTTTTAGTCCTGAATTTATAAGTGCATTAGGTATTAAATAAGTCGTGGCAATATTTAATTTTTCATTATCTGTGTATCCAGCTATTTCTATTATTTCAAGCCTATCTCTAAGTACAGGTGGAATACCAGTTAAATCATTTGCTGTACATATAAAAAACACCTCACTTAAATCAATTCCTTCTTCTATGTAATTATCTACAAATGATTTATTTTGTTTACTATCTAGCACGTCAAGTAAAGTACTTGCTGGGTCACCACGATAATCTTTAGTAAGTTTGTCTATTTCATCTAGTAATATGACCGGGTTTTTAGTACCACATTTTATATAGGAATTAATTATTTTACCAGGGCTACTTCCAATATAAGTTTTCCTGTGGCCTATTAATTCGGCTGGATCACCAATACCACCCAAACTAATTTTGCTGAAACTTCTATTTAAACTCTTAGCAATACTTTCAGC
>CALVQQ010000050.1 GCA_944358255.1 uncultured Bacilli bacterium
AAAGGTATTAATTACATAAATGATGTGCTAAAATATAAAGGAAAAAAAGTATATGTTTTAAGAAATGATTTAAATTTAAAGAGTGACGAGTATTTAGAAAGTGATTTAATTGGACTAGATGCAAAATTTAAAGAAAAAATAATAGGCACGATTACTGATATAATAAATAACAATGGATATAAACTAATAAAAATAAAAGAAAAACTAATACCTTTAAATGATAATTTCATAGAAAAAGTAAATATTGAAAAAAATGAAGTTATTCTTAAAAATGTAGGAGAATTAATATGAAAATAGATGTTTTAACATTATTTCCTGAAATGTTTGAAAATTTTATGAATACGAGTATTATTAAAAGGGCAATATCCAATAAAAATGTTACAATTAATACAATAAATATAAGAGACTTTAGTAATTATAACAATTCTCAAGTTGATGATACACCTTTTGGTGGTGGAAATGGAATGGTTATGATGTGTGACCCTGTTTTTAAAGCATTAGAAAGCATTAAAACTCCTGATAGTTACGTAATAATAATGACACCAAGAGGGAAGATATATAATCAAAATTATTCAAAAAAATATAAAGAATTGAAACATTTAATAATTATATGTGGACATTATGAAGGATTTGATGAGCGAATATATAGTTTAGCTGATGAAGAGATAAGTATAGGAGACTTTATACTTACAGGTGGTGAAGTACCAGCAATGTGTATAATGGATTCAATAATTAGATTAATTCCAGGAGTAATTACGGAAGGGAGTTTAGAAAGCGAAAGCTTTGAAAATAATCTATTAGATTATCCAGTATACACTAAACCAAGAGAATATAATGGCATGGAAGTTCCAGAGGTTTTATTAAGTGGAGACCATGCAAAAATAAAAGAATATAGAGAAAAGGAAAGAATGCGAATAACAAGAGAAAAACGTCCAGATTTATTAGGGAGGTAAATATGAAATACACTTTACAAGAGAAAAAAATATCTAGTGGGAGTTATACTTTTGAACATGAACTTGATGGTTTTGCAATTACTCCAAAAAAGGGTAAGGCGATGGATGAAATTGATATTAAAGAAGTAGTAATTGTTGATCATGAGTTAATAGATAATCATGCAAGAAGAGTTTTTGATAAAAAAATAAAGGAATTAACAAATTTAATGTATATTGTTTTGAACAATGATGATTCAACTGATGATGATGTAAGTATAGTTTTAGATGAGACAAGTAAGTTTAAATCTATAATAATAAATAAATATAAAAAGTTTATTACGGATAGTTTGTATAAAAATTATATGAAAAAAATTATATTATTAGAAGATGGGTTTAAAAAAAGTTTTATGTATAATAAATATTTTATGGAAAATGAAAACGAAATAGTAAGAGGAAGAAGTAGATAAAATTTATTGTTTATAAAGTTTATTTATGTTAAAATAATTTATCGGAGGGAAGTATGAAGAAAGAATTTGAAGTAAAATTAGATGGAAAAGAATGGGAAAAATCTTTGGATGAAGTATTTAAAAATAAAATAAAAGATGTAAAGGTTGATGGATTTAGGAAAGGAACTGTTCCAAAAGATATATATTTAAAAAAGTTTGGAATTGAAAGTTTATTTATGGATGCGGCAGATGCAGCACTTCCTATTTTGTATCGTAAATTAATGGATGAAAATAAAGATTTAGAACCGGCAGTTATGCCAACAGTTGATATAAAAAATATAAACGAAAAAGAAATTGTTGTTACATTTAGTGTAGTAACTAAACCTGAAGTAAAATTAGGAAAATATAAAGATTTAAAAATCGCAAAACAAAAAATTGAAGTTACTGATGATGAAATAGAACATGAACTTGGACATTTAAAAGAACAATTTGTTGAAATCAAGTCAAAAGAAGATGGAGTAGTTGAAGAAGGAAATGAAGTTAAGATTGACTTTGAAGGATTTAAAGATAACGTTCCATTTGAAGGCGGAAAAAGTGAAAACTATAGATTAGTAATAGGTAGTCATTCATTTATTCCAGGTTTTGAAGAAGGAATAGTTGGAATGAAAGTTGGCGAAGAAAAAGAATTGAATTTAAAATTTCCAGAGGACTATCATGCTGAAGAGTTAAAAGGAAAAGATGTAGTATTTAAAGTAAAAGTAAATGAGATTAATGAGAGAGTTTATCCTGAGATGAATGATGATTTCTTTAAAGATTTGGCAATTCCAGAAGTAGACACAGAAAAAAAATTAAGAGACTTCTTAAAAAATAATATTAAAACACATAAGGAAACAAACGCTGAAAGTGAATATGTTGAAAAGTGTTTAGAAACAGCTACAAAAAATGCGAAATTTGAAGTACCAGAAGAAATGGTTACTGAAGAAATAAATAGAATGTATAATGAATTTGCAGAACAAGTTAAAATGCAGGGTATTGATATTAGTACTTATTTGCAGATGTTAAATATGGATGAAAATAAACTAAAAGAAAATTTTAAAGATGAAGCGACAAAAAGAGTTAGTTACAGATTAGTAATTGAAGCAGTTGTTAAAGTTGAGAAATTTGATATAACTGATGAAGAACTAGATAAACATATAAAAGAATTGGCAAAGAGATATGGAGCAGAAGAAAGTGAATTTTTAACACAGGTTGGTGGTCGTGACTTTGTTAAATATGATCTTGAATT
>CALVQQ010000051.1 GCA_944358255.1 uncultured Bacilli bacterium
GTGTATGAAATGACATAATTCATGTATTATTACATAATCTATTTCATCAATATCATATTTTATAAGTTCTAAGTTTAGTGTAATTAGTTCATCTCTTTTATTGCAGTATCCCCATTTTTGTTTCATTTTTTTTACTATTAGTCTTGGCATAGGTGTTATTCTATTCATTTTTTCATGGCATTTTATTAGTCTTTCAGTAAATATTTCTTTTGCTTTTTCTCTTGTAAATTTATCTAGCATTTTTTCATTTTTTGTATATATTTTATTATCATCTATTACTACTTTATTAAATATATTGCATAATATTATATCGTATTTTTTTCCAAGTAAATAATAACTTTCTTTTTTTTCTTGTTTTTTTGCTTGTCTATCTATCATCTTATATATATTTATTATGTTTTCTTCAATTAATTTTTTTATATAAGCAAGAGGTGTAAAATAATTTGTTGTTACGTAAATTATCATATCTTCTTTTACTCTAATATATGTGTTCTTTATATTTTTTTTAATTATTTTTATTTCATAGTTTTTTCCATTATAGTTAATATTCATAATTCATCAAGTTAAGTATATCAAAATAAGTGATTTTATAAAAGAAAAAATGTACTATCGCGTACATTTAATTTTTCTTATCCATTTTAAGTACTGTTAAAAATGCTTCTTGCGGTACATTTACACTACCTACTTGTTTCATTCTTTTTTTACCTTCTTTTTGCTTTTCTAAAAGTTTTCTTTTTCTTGATACATCTCCACCATAACATTTTGCAAGTACATTCTTTTTCATAGCTGGTATATCTTCTCTAGCTATTACTTTTGATCCTATTACTGCTTGTATAGGTACTTGAAACATTTGTCTTGGTATTATTGTTTTTAAATTTTCACATATTACTTTGCCTCTTTTGTATGCAAAATCTTTATGTACTATCACACTTAATGCATCAACTATTTCTCCGTTTAATAATATGTCCATTTTTACTAGATTACTTTCTTTAAATCCTATTAATTCGTAATCAAATGAGGCATACCCTTTTGTGCTGCTTTTTAGTTTGTCAAAAAAGTCATATACTATCTCTAATAATGGTAATTCGTAATAAATGCAGACTCTTTTTTCGTTTATATATTCCATTCCTTTATATGTTCCACGTTTTTCTTGACATAACTCCATTACGGATCCTACATATTCGTTAGGCACGTAAATACTAGCTGCAACATATGGCTCGGTTATTCTACTTATTTTTTCTTTATTTGGCATTTTTGACGGATTGTCAACTAAAACTAAAGACCCGTCTGTTAGATATACTTCGTACACTACACTTGGACTTGTTAAAATTAGTTCTAAGTTAAATTCTCTTTCTAATCTTTCTTCAACTATTTCCATGTGTAATAGTCCTAAAAAGCCACATCTAAATCCAAAGCCTAATGCATTACTGGTTTCTGGCTCGTATACTAATGCTGCATCACTAAGTTTTAACTTGGCAAGTGCATCTTTTAATGCGTTGTATTCTTTACTGTCTATTGGATACAATCCTGAATATACCATTGGTTTCATGGGTTTGTAACCGGGTAATGCTTCTACTTCTTCGTCTTCTTTACAAATGGTATCCCCGACTTTTACATCTTCTATACTTTTTATACTGCCTATTAAAAAGCCAACTTCTCCAGCAGTTAATTCTTCTTTTTTAACTTCTTTTGGAGTATTTTTTCCTAGTTCGACTACTTCGTATATAGCACCGGTAGACATCATTTTTATTTTGTCTTTTATTTTTACTTTTCCATCGACTACTTTTATTAGTGTTACTACTCCTTTATATGCGTCATAATAACTATCAAATATTAATGCACGGAATTTATCGCTGTTACTTTTTGGTGGCATTATTCTTTCTATAACCGCGTCTAATAACTCTTCTACACCTTCGCCAGTTTTACCACTAGTACAAATAATTTCTTCTTCGTTAAATAGTCCTAAATCAGATAGTTCTTTTTTTACTTTTAAAACATCTGCATTTGGTAAATCTATTTTGTTTATCACTGGTATAATCGTTAAATTATTTTCTAAAGCTAAATGTAGATTTGCTAGTGTTTGGGCTTCAACACCTTGAGTTGCGTCCACCACTAATACTGCTCCTTCACATGCTGCTAGACTTCTACTTACTTCATATGAAAAGTCCACATGCCCAGGAGTATCAATTAAATGCAAAGTATAGCCTTTGTATTTTAATTCAACTGCATTTAACTTTATTGTTATTCCTCTTTCTCTTTCTAAATCCATATTGTCAAGTAATTGGTCTTTCATTTCTCTATCACTAATTGCATTACATTTTTCAAGAATTCTATCAGCTAGTGTACTTTTTCCATGATCTATATGGGCTATTATGGAAAAATTTCTTATTTTGTCTTGCATTTTGCCTCCTAGTATAATATATCATCACCTAAAAATTCAACGTTTAAAAATTTTTTACTCGATAAGTAATCACACATGTGTACAAACTTTTGCATTTCTGTTTTTGGACATTCTAAAACTTTATTTCCTAGTTTATCTTTAGTCCATGGACCCAT
>CALVQQ010000052.1 GCA_944358255.1 uncultured Bacilli bacterium
ACGCCTTCGAGCGCGAAGGCATCCAGGTGGTGCCGAGTGCGCGGGCCGTGAACTACACGATGAACCGCAAGGCGATCCGGGACCTGGCAGCCAAGGAACTGGGGCTGAAGACCGCGCGCTACTTCTACGCCACGACGCTGGAGGAGCTGCGCGAGGCGGCCGACCGGATCGGCTACCCGTGCGTGGTGAAACCGCTGATGTCCTCCTCGGGCAAGGGTCAGTCGGTCGTGAAGGGCCCCGAAGAGGTGGAGGCGGCCTGGCACTACGGCTGTAAGGGTTCGCGGGGCGACATCCGCGAGCTGATCGTCGAGGAGTTCATCCGCTTCGACAGCGAGATCACGCTGCTGACCGTGACGCAGAAGAACGGTCCGACGCTCTTCTGCCCGCCGATCGGCCACGTGCAGAAGGGCGGGGACTACCGCGAAAGTTTCCAGTCGCCGCATATTGCGCCGGAACACCTGGCCGAGGCACAGCGCATGGCCGCGGCGGTGACCGAAGCGCTGACCGGTGCCGGACTTTGGGGCGTGGAGTTCTTCCTGAGCCACGAGAACGGCGTCTATTTCTCGGAGTTGTCGCCGCGCCCGCACGATACGGGCATGGTAACGCTGGCCGGGACGCAGAACCTCAGCGAATTCGAACTCCACCTGCGGGCCGTGCTGGGGCTTCCGATTCCGGAGATCACCTTCGAGCGGATGGGCGCCAGTGCGGTGATCCTCTCGCCGGTTGCGACCGCCACACCGCACTATGAGGGTATCGATGCGGCCCTGGCGGACAACCCGCGCACCGACATCCGGATCTTCGGCAAACCCTCGGCCCGCGTGAATCGCCGCATGGGGGTGGTCGTGGGCTATGAGCCGCTCGGGAGCGACCTCGACGCACTCCGCACCCGGGTGAAAGCCGCCGCGGCCAAAGTCAAAGTCACCGAATAAACGAAAATAGAGACGACACATGAAGACCTATGCAATCATTGAGACCGAGAAGGGAACGATGAAGGCCGAGCTGTACGCCGACGCGACGCCGGGTACGGTGGCCAATTTCGTGGACCTTGCCGAACACGGCTTCTACGACGGACTGACCTTCCACCGGGTAATTCCGGACTTTGTGATCCAGGGCGGCTGCCCGCGGGGTGACGGTACGGGCGGTCCGGGTTATACGATCAAGTGCGAGACCTCGGCGCCGCGGCAGCGTCACGACCGGGGTGTGCTGTCGATGGCCCATGCCGGGAAGGATACCGGGGGCTCGCAGTTCTTCATCTGCATGAACCGCGAGAACACGCAGCACCTCGACGGGGTACACACCTGCTTCGGACAGGTCATCGAGGGGCTGGACGTGATCGACGACATCCGCCGCGGGGACCGGATCCTCACGATCCGCATCGTTCGGGAGTAAGATCTCGATATCAACGGCAGGCCCTTGACACAAAATGTCAAGGGCCTGCTTCATATATTGGTATTTCAGATACCTATTCTTCTTTGGGGACCAGCATAAAGAAACTGCTGATCTCCTGCTGATCCAAAGCCTGACGAACGTTAAACCGCTTGACCTGAGGCTCATATCCGGACTTCACGACCTTGATTTCAATTTGCACATCGCGAGAATTTTCGTAGGTTAAGCCCAGGATATTAAACGATCGGGTCTCTTCATAAGGCGTCGTCATCAGATAGGTTTCATTGGTATTCTTTACGACAGCCGGGATACTTGAAAGCACACGATAAAACACCCGAGCGCCCTGCGGATCGGAATCGATCGCCCAACGGATGATTGTTTTTTCGAGAGCAGTTTGCCCTGGAGTATCCCTGCTGACATGTTTCCTCGCTTCACCTTTCGGGATCGACGTATCGGAATAGAGTTTTGCGGCTTCCGCCGCTTCTCTCAATGCCGCAGCCTGCATGGCCTGCATCAGCGCCTGATTGCTTCGTTTGAGCGTTTTTTTCGAAGCGCCGCAAGAGGAGAGTGTCAAAGCGGCTGAAAGAATGGCGATTGTTGAGATGAGATGTTTCAAGTTCATGTTAGTCAATAAAATGTGCCTGTCCCTGGCGTAAACTCTATGGGTGCGGAAGACACATAAAAAACGTGGGACAATATTTTTGTTTTGGTCGCTAAGGTCTTCCACAACCCGTACCCCCAATAACAGAATAAAGCCCACGTGAAAACACGTGAGCGTCAAACTTTATTCCTAGGGGTCTTGTAAAGTGGAAGTTTAAGCGACCGGAATAAAAATAACGCTTTTTATATGTCGTGTGCCATTATGGCACGAAAATCTCAATTACGGATTCTTTATGGTCTCTTCATAGACTATGGGGGGTTGAAAGGTTAATATATGGACAAAAGTAGGTAAAAACTTTGAAAAATCCATAGATTAGCCCCTTTTTCTTCGGTCTGAGCGGAAGCAAAAGGGCGAGGAGTCAAGCAAAGCCGCCACTCCTTGCTCGGGAGTGGCGGCTTTGTAACGAATGCAGACCGTTGGGATTATTTCCCGAATGCGGCCTTGATCTTGTCGGTTGCCTTCTTGAGCAGCTCCTCGGGGCAGCAGAGCGTGATGCGGATGTACCGCTTGCCCTCCGAACCGAAGATGGCACCCGGGGTCAGGAAGACGTCGGTCTTCTCCATCACCTCGTCCGAGAACGAGAAGCTGTCGCCCTCGTAATCCTCGGGGAGTTCTGCCCAGACGAAGAGCCCGGCCTGATGCTCGCGGTAGTGGCAGCCCAGGGCATTGAGCAGTTCGTAGGCCTGGCGTTCACGTCCGTAGTAGATCTCGTTGAGCTCCTTGTACCACTCCTCGCCGAGCGAGAGTGCGGTCTCCGAAGCGGCCTGAATGGGGTAGAACATTCCGGAGTCCATGTTGCTGCGGAAGGTCATGACGTCTTTGAGCCACTCGGCCTTTCCGACGAGCACGCCGACGCGCCATCCGGCCATCGAGTGCCCCTTGGAGAGGGAGTTGAGTTCCAATGCGACCTCCTTGGCGCCCTCGACCGCCATGATCGACAGGGGCCCTGCCGAGTTGCGGATGAAGCTGTAGGGGTTGTCATGCACGATGAGAATGTTGTGCTTGGCCCCGAAATCGATGATCTTCTCGAAGAGCTCCATCGAACCGACCTGCCCGGTGGGCATGTTGGGGTAGTTGACGAGCATCATCTTCACGCCGTCGAGTCCGGCCTTTTCGATAGCCTCGAAATCGGGGTAGAAGTTGGTCTGCTTGTTGAGCGCATAGGGGACCATGACACCCCCGGCGAGTTTCACGCCGGCCGAATAGGTCGGATACCCGGGGTTGGGGACGAGGACCTTGTCTCCGGGATTGAGGAACGTCATGCAGATGTGCATGATACCCTCCTTGGAACCGATCAGGGGATATACCTCGGACTTGAAGTCGAGGTCGACGTGATACCATTTCTTATACCAGTCGGCAAATGCTTTGCGGAGGATGGGTTCGCCCTGATAGGACATGTACTTGTGTACATCGGGTCTTTGCGCCTCTTTGGCCAGGCGGTCGATGACAGACTGGTGGGGCGGAAGGTCGGGGCTTCCCATGGCAAGTTTTACGATCTGGCGACCGGTTGCCGCTTCGATCTCGGCGATTTCGCGCAGGCGGCGCGAAAAATAGTACTCTCCGATTCCGTCCAGCCGATGCGAACGGGCGATGTTGACTGCTTTTGCCATATTGTGATAGTTTTGGGGATTATGTACTGATGACAAAGATAGGGAATTCGGGTGATATTAAAAAATTACAGGAATGAAAAAAGCGGCCGGAGCCGCTTTTTTGTTATAACGCAAACAGAATAAATATCTGGGCGGTGAGGACCCTGAGGAACATGACCATGGGGTAGACGGTCGAATATCC